>JBBRXD010000120.1:0-6855 GCA_038248775.1 Lysobacterales bacterium
GCCGCCGCCGTGCCCGGACTCGACGTGACCTACCTGCATGACGGCGCGTCGAAATACGCAAGGCCGGTGCGCTTGCGCATGGCGGCCTCGGAACAGGCCACGACCGACCGCCTGCTGGCGCTTCGCGTGCGCGGCTCGCAGGGCCAACTGGTGGCGTTGTCGGAACTGGTGACGGTGCAAACCTCGCCCTGGGACGGCGCGATCATGCATAAGGACCTGCTGCCGGTGGTGTATGTCACCGGCGATGAGGCCGGCGAGCTTGACAGCCCGCTGTATGGCATGTTCTCGCTGGTAGCCAGCTTGCGCGACGATCCGGTGGACGGCACCGCCATCGAACAATCCTTCATCGCCCAGCCAGCCGATACCAGCAGCTTCGCCATCAAGTGGGATGGCGAGTGGCAGATAACCTACGAAACCTTTCGCGACATGGGCATCGCCTATGCGGCGGGCATGGTGCTGATTTACCTGCTGGTGGTTGCGCAGTTCCGCAGCTATCTGGTGCCGCTGGTGATCATGGCGCCCATTCCATTGACAGTGATCGGCGTGATGCCCGGACATGCCCTGTTCGGCGCGCAGTTCACCGCAACCTCGATGATCGGCATGATCGCGTTGGCCGGCATCATCGTGCGCAACTCGATCCTGCTGGTGGACTTCATCAACCAGGCCATGGCCGAGGGAAGGAGCGCGGAAGACGCGGTGATCGAAGCCTGCGCGGTTCGCGCCAAGCCGATCGTGCTGACCGGCGCGGCGGCGATGATGGGCGCATTCTTCATCCTGGATGATCCGATCTTCAACGGCCTGGCGATCTCGCTGATATTCGGCATCCTGGTATCGACCGCGCTGACGCTGGTGGTCATTCCACTGCTTTACTACGCACTGCTTTCCGCCCGCGTGCCGCGCGTGGCTGCAGCCTGACCACGGTTTTTCCGGAGCCCCTCATGAGCGACGACCAGCAAATCCGCATCAGCCTCGAACAGGAGAGCGACTATGCCTTCCGCGTCAGTTTCGAGGAGACCGACCTCGACACCCTGCTGACCGACGAGCCTGCGCCATTGGGGCAGGGTCGAGGCCCGGGTCCGTCTCGCCTGCTGTTGGCCAGTATTGCCAACTGCATGGTGGCCAGCCTGTTGTTCGCGCTGCGCAAGCAACGCAACCAGCCGGGCAAGATGCGCGTGCAGATCAGCGCGAACATGGTGCGCAATGACCAGGGTCGCCTGCGGATTCCGCAGGCGCAGGTCGAGCTACTGCTGCCCGAGGGCAACGAGAGCTACCAGAATCTGGACCGCGTGCTCGCGCAATTCGAGGAATTCTGCATCGTCACCCAGAGCGTTCGCCAGGGCATCGATGTGCAAGTGACAGTGAAGGACGCGCACGGCCACGTGCTGATGGGCGACAAGAGTTTCGAGGCCGGCGCCTGATCAACGCGCCAATGCGAAATTGAGCATGTCCGCCAGGCGGTTGCCAGCCAGGCGAAGTCGCAGGTCAACCGTCGGCACCTGGCGATCGAGATAGGCATCGTCCACCACGTGGCCTGATGGATACAGATTGCCGTCAAGCACGATGCGACACGATTCAACGGCCCAGTCCACGGCAGGGCGATCGGAACGCCGCGTGGCGTCGGCAGCGAGCGCTGGCTGGCCGGCAAGCGCGCTCGCGTAGTCGGCGGGCGTGGATTTTCGCCGTTCGATTATCAGCCGGTCCCAGACCTTGTGCAGGTTGCTGCCCGAGCCCCTGTAGTTGACCTGGAAGTCGCCGCCGCCCTTGTCGTTGCGCGGCGTCGAGTGCAGGGGCTGGTGGACGTCGCCTACGAAGTGGACCAGGTACTTGAGCGCGTCGCGACGCTCGGCATCGGGGCGGGCGTGGTCAGACAGGATCAGGAAATTGCGGTTGATCGCCGCGATCACGCAGTTGCCATCCGGGCAATCGCGAGCCGGCACATAGCTGCAGTCGCCACCCTTGAAATTGATGTAGTGCCAGGGCGCGGATTCGCCGGGCCCCTCGGCTGCGCGTACGTCATCGGCCCAGGCTGCAACGCCTGCGAGGGTCGGGTCGGGTTCGCCAGCGAGCAGCCTGGCCACTTCGGCGCGCGCAGCCGGACGCAGCTGCTTTTCGGCCAGCGCGCCAACGATGGCGTGCCCGTCGCGGCTCCAGGCCAGGGCTTGGGTCGCGAAGGACAGTATGAGTAGAGTAGCAATGAGCTTGCGCATGGCCGTCGAGCTTATCCGGCAGCCACGCGCGTCGCCAGTGCTAGAACTTCCACAGGTAGGCAAGGCCGTACACGATCGGGTCGATCTTCACCGTGCCGACGTCCGCGCTGTTGTAATGACCCAGTGATATCCTGCTCAGGTATAGCCTTACTTAAGGACACCCCATGAGCGCAGTGATGGAAGAAGAGATCAAGCGTTGGACGGCCCGTCGGAAGTCGGCGCTGATCCTGGAGATCATCCAGGGCAAAACCACGGTGGCAGAGGCGAGCCGGCAGTACGATCTGACGCCGTCCGAATGTCGGCGCGATGCTACCGCACATCCAAAAACAGTACGGCGGAAACAAAAGCCGTGATTTAGTTCCGGCTCCTTCATAAGTCCTTGCTTCAATCTGCGGGCATGACTGCGTAACTCGCAGGTATTGGAGGGCGCGCCTTTGACAGCTGGTCCCATGTTTGCCGTGGCTGAGTTCGTCGACAACGTCGGGCGCTATCCCGATGCCAGCCGATGGGACAACACGATCGATCCCACGCACAAGACAAGTCGGAATTGGACGCCAAGCATTTGCAGTTTACTCCGATCACTCACGGCGGCTCCATCGATGCCCGGGGATCTAGATCAAGCATCACCTTCCTCTTAGCGGAGGGCATCCAGGTCCGACAGAGAGAGGGGTAGATGAGCCACTTGAAAACTGAATTGTTATCGCGCAATTGCCAGGCGTTTCTCACAACGGCCGGGACCCGGCACTTCGGCAATGCTGCAAAAGTTCTCTGCATTTCACCTTCTGCCCTGTCGCAGCGGATCAGTGCGCTGGAAGACCAGTTGCAAAGCAAACTGTTCGACCGAACTGCGCATGCGATCGGCCTCACCGACACCGGCAGTCTGCTTCTGCGCTATTGCCAGGAAATGAGCGCGATGCAGGAGGAATTCTCGCGTGACCTGGGCGGAAACCGCCGACTCGGTGGGACAGTTACGATTGCGGGTTTTTCATCCGTCACCCGATCGGTTCTGATGCCAGCACTCAGCGAACTGCAGCACCAGCACCCCCAACTAATCATTCATTTCCGTATTTTCCACATGTACGAGTTACGCGAAGTACTACTACGCGGGAATGCCGATTTTGTCGTTACCCAGGACTGTGTCCAACGGTCGGGTTACCAGAGCATCCTGTTGGGACACGAAAACAATGTGCTGGTCGAGTCAGCAGCAAGTCCGCGAAGTTCAGATGTATATCTGGATCACAATCAGACCGACAACTTCACCGAGCACTTCTTGTTGCATCACGGCCAAGAGCTGTCCAAGCCGCTGCGCCGCCGCTATTGCGCAGACATCTACGGCATCCTCGCCAGCGCCAGTCTCGGCTTGGGTCGCGCGGTCGTGCCGGTCCACTTGTTGAAGCCGCCAATGGCGCTCGAAATCGTGCCTGGCTACGAAGCTCCATTGGTCACCCCCGTCCTCTTGCAGTTCCCTTCCAAGGACAGCTACCCCTCCGCCCTGCGAGCAGTGCGCGACGCGCTCTTGGAGCGTTGTGCCTCATTTTTGGAACAGAACCACTGCGCCGTTGAGGAATTGAGCGCTTGATTCGTCGCAGTGTCGCCAGGACCTTGAACTATCTGCGTGGTTAATCTGGCTAAACGGTCGATCAGATATTCGTGATGTCAATGCCGCGCTGGCGCGGCTAGGATGCCTACTTGCACGGATGTGGGAGTGTGTTTTTCCACGACCATTCCGGACCCGGCATCGCGATCGGGCAGAGTCTTTCATCACATCGAAGGTAGTTCTCATGAACCCGATACGACATGTTGCTTCCTTCCTGATCGCGCTGGCCGCCGTCGTACTGGCAATGCCTGCCGCTGCGGGCACGCCGCGGATCGGGTTTTCATCGAAGACGGTTGGCTTCCAGCTCGTGAACACGCGTAACGCGGGCACGTTCGAATACGCGGTGATTTACGCGCTCGACGCCAATGGCGTTGTCGACATGACTATCCCCGTGACGGTAGTGAGCAGCGATGTCTCCCTGATGAAGGTCAGTCCGGTCCAGGGCAACGCACTGGGGAACTACCAGCTGACCGTGCCAGCCAATGCCGCCAATGGCGAGGTGACCGTGACGGCAAGCGCGACGATTGCCGGCAAACCGGTGAGCCGCGCGCGCAATTTCACCATTGTCGCGGCGACGCCCCCGCCCCCGCCCCCGCCCTCGGGCACTCCGACAACCGCCCGGGCGAGCGTTCCAACTGTGGTCGCCGACCAATCGGGGTGCGCCTCGATCCAGTACTACGATGTCGGGCCTGGACAGGTCTTCCAATCGCTGGGCCAACTGCCGTGGAGCCTGCTGAAGGGCTGCGACACTGTCCGCATTCATGCCAAGGCCAACAATGCGCCGTACAACGAAATGATTTTGATTTCGGCAGGCACCAACCTGGCCCCGACTGCGCCGAACAAGTTCATGCGCGTCGTCGGCGTACCCGACCCGGTGACGGGAGCCCGGCCGATTATTGACGGCACCAACGCGACACAGCTGGAAACCCTGCCCGGACAGGCGCCGCGTTCGCTGCGCTACCACGACAACAATGGCGGGCGCGCCCTTTACAGGCTGGGGCCGGTCATGGTCGGGCCGCAGCTGGGCTACGACTACAATTTCGGTCCTGCCGGCTATATCGAGATCGGGAATCTCGACATCCGCAATGCTTTCTATGGTGTCTCCTTCACCGATGCCAGCACCGGCATGCTGGGCCAGTATGACGCGTTCGCCTCCTGCATCTTTGTAGAAGCGGCAGCGCATCTGCTGGTCAGGAACAACCTCCTGCATGGCTGCGGCAATGGCTTGTTCATCAATTCAAAGAACAGCACTGTTCTCGAGTTGTCGCAGGACGTGCTTGTCGAAGGCAATCAGCTGTACAACAACAGCAACGCGCCGCTGACTGGTGTAAGCAACGGCTTCTCGGAGCACAACAGCTACAGTGAGGCGCGCGACATTATTTTCCAATACAACTACTTCGGCGATGTCCGCCCCGGCGCATTCGGCGATTGCCTGAAGGACAGGTCATCCGGTCTCATTGTTCGTTACAACACGTTTGCCTCGACCTGCGGGCTGTTTCTCAATCTGGTCGATTCAACCGGAGGCCAAGGCCTGATCTGGGGCGATGCCGGATATGCCAAGACCTATGTCTACGGCAATTTGTTCGATGTGACGCCGGGGCCGCAGCACTACACGAACCTCATTGCCTACGGTGGCGACAGTGGCATGTCCGTCCACTACCGCCAGGGAACGTTGTTTTACTACAACAACACGCTGTCAGTAACAGGCGACGCGGGAAATGGCATCTATCCCGAAACGCTCCTGTTCGGCCTGTTGATGCCAACGGCGGTCGCCGACGTCAGGAACAATGTATTCCAGGCCACCCCCAGCACCCTGGGTGCTCCCGGGAAAGTTCAAGCGATGGTGTATGGCACCGGTACTGTCAACATGAAAAACAACTGGGTCTCGCCGAATGCGGCACAGTATTGGGCGGGACATCTGACAGGTGCCCTCGTCAATGGCTGGAGCAGTAATCTTGGCGCGGGCAACAACCCAAAGTTCATGAATGCGGCTCTACATGATTTTAGAACAGCCGCAGGATCGCCTCTGATCAACCAGGGCGACAGCTTGCTTGACCTTGATATCAGTTTGTTTCCCCTCTACGAGCCGGGCTCGGCAGGGCCGCGAAAACAGAATGGCGCGCTCGACATCGGCGCGTTCGAATACTAGTGGACTGAAGCAAGATTGGGCGAGAAAGGCCCGGGGGCAATTCGGGGACTGTGCATTCGACGAGATTTTCCACTCGATCGCACGACAGCACGGCAAGTTCAACATCGGCGCAGCCCGTTAGAGCTCCCTAAAGGCATGGTCTTTTTGGACAGGTATGACTTCGTTGCCTTTTTCCCCAAGCTCGCAGCGTGTCGGTCTAGAACGAAGGGTAGGAAATCCAAAGCCTCTTCACCACGCAAGATACGCTACCGCTCGCCCGCCGCAAGAACTCACGGGGTGCGGCCACCGCGCCAGGTTGTCATGTCCCGGGTTCACCAGGCGATGTCTTGCCAGCTCGCGCTCGACGTAGCCAGCCTTGCACCACCTGGTAGGCCAGCGTGCGCTCGGCACGTCGGCGGCGATAAATACCGGTCGTCGGCATGCACGATGAGCCGCCCGATGCGGCGGGCTTGGATATCGCCGTCGCCACGGGCCGTCCCTGCGCTGGAAGCGGCCTTTGGATTTCCTATCCTGTTTTCGGCCAGCGCGCCAACGATGGCGTGCCCGTCGCGGCTCCAGGCCAGGGCTTGGGTCGCGAAGGACAGTATGAGTAGAGTAGCAATGAACTTGCGCATGGCCGTCGAGCTTATCCGGCGGCCATGCGCGTCGCCAGTGCTAGAACTTCCACAGGTAGGCAAGGCCGTACACGATCGGGTCGATCTTCACCGTGCCGACGTCCGCGCCGTTCACGGAAACATCGGTATCAATGTCGATCCAGCGGGCGTCCACGCGCAGCGAAGCCGTGTCGGACAGGCGGAAATCAAGGCCAGCATGGGCAGCCAGGCCCCAGGAATTTGAAAGGTTCAGGTCAGTGCCAGCCAGGGGGCCGGCGGTCTGCTCGTCGAAGAACAGCGTGTAGTTGA
>JBBRXD010000121.1:0-6791 GCA_038248775.1 Lysobacterales bacterium
GTACCAGAGCAATGGCGTGATCCACGTGGTGGACGCGGTGTTGCTGCCGTAATAGCCGCAGGCCATGTGAAATGAAAGCGGGCGACCTATGGTCGCCCGCTTTCGCATGAGCGCCTGGATTACCAGATGCGAACGCGATCTGCCGGGGCGAGGTAGAGCTTGTCGCCTATCGTCACGCCGAACGCGCTGTACCACTCGGCCAGGTTGCGCATCGGTCCGTTGATGCGGTACTTCGGCGGCGAGTGCGGATCGGACTTGATCAGGTTGACCAACGCTTCGTCGCGATATTTCGCCTTCCACACCTGCGCCCAGGCCAGGAAGAAGCGCTGGTCGCCGGTCAAGCCGTCTATCACGGGGGCCGGTTTTCCGTTCAAGCTCAGCTGGTACGCGGTGTAGGCCATCGAAAGGCCTCCGAGGTCGCCGATGTTTTCGCCCATGGTCAGCTTGCCGTTGACGCAGGTGCCCTCCAGCGGGCAGAACGTGTCGAATTGTTCGCCGAGGATTTTCGTCCTGGCGTCAAAACGCGCGCGGTCTTCATCGGTCCACCACTTGCGCTGGATGCCGGCGAAGTCCGACTTGCTGCCTTGGTCGTCGAAGCCGTGGCCCATTTCGTGGCCGATCACCGCGCCGATGCCGCCGTAGTTCACCGCCGGGTCGGCGTTCACGTCGAAGAAGGGCGGCTGCAGGATGCCTGCGGGAAACACCACTTCGTTGAACTGCGGGTTGTAGTAGGCGTTCACCATATGCGGCGTCATGCCCCACTCGTCGCGATCGGGTCGCGTACCGATGCGCGCGATCTGGTCGTTACGATAGTAATTGCGCAGCGCGGTGATGTTGGCCATCAGGTCGCCGGGCACAATGGCGACCGCACTGTAGTCACGCCACTTCTTCGTATAGCCGATCTTGGGGTTGAAGGTTTCGAGCTTGTGGTAGGCCTCGGCCTTGGTCGCGTCGCCCATCCAGTCCAGTTGCTCGATGTTCTGGCGCAGCGCCTTGCGCAGGTTTTCCACCAGATCGTCCATTGCCAGCTTGGCTTCGGGCTTGAAGTGGCGCGCCACGTAGATCTGGCCCACGGCATCGCCGATGCCGGCCGTACTGCCGACGGTGGCAACGGCGCGCTTCCAGTCGTCGCGCTGCGCTTTCTGTCCCGACAGCACCGTGCCGGTGAAGGCGAAGCTGGCCTGGTCGATTTGGGAACTGAGCATCGGCGCGTTACTGCGCACGGCATGGAAGCTCAGATAGTCACGCCACACCGACAGCGGCGTGGCGGCGATGATCTCCAGCACCGGACCGGTGGCGCTGGGCGTGGACACGTTCACTTCCGACGGCACCGGCATGCCCTGCGCAACGAACTGCCCGGCCCAGTCGTAACCCGGATAGCTGGCATTGAGTTCGGCGATGCTGACCAAGTTGTAGGTCTTGTCGCGGTCGCGGCGCTCGGCGCGGTCCCAGTGTTTCTTCGCCATCGCCGTTTCAAGCGCGAGGATCGCCTCGGCGCGCGGCTTGCCGTCCTTGATGCCGGTGAAGCCGAGCATGCGCGTGATGTGGTCGACGTACGCGGCGCGAATGGTGACGAAGCGTGCATCGGTGTTGATGTAATAGTCCTTGTCGGGCAAGCCCAGGCCACCAACGCCAACACCAACCAGGTAGCGATCGGGATTCTTGCGATCAGGCGCCAGGCTGATGGCAATCGGCGAGTTGCCGCCATCAACATCCACGCGGCCAAACGCGGCGATCAAGGCAGCTTGCGAATCGATGGCGGCGATCCTGTCCAGCGTCGGCTGGATCGGCTTGATGCCGGCGGCATCGCGCGCGGCCTTGTCCATGTAGCTGGCATAGAAGTCGCGGATCTTCTGCTCGTTGCTGCCCGGCGCGAGGTCTTTGTTCGCTGCCAGTTCTGCAACGATGACGCGCACTTGTTCTTCGGCCTGGTCGCTGAGCGTGTTGAACGAACCGTAGCGCGCTTCGTAGTCCTTCAACTGATAGCTGTCGAACCAGTGGCCGTTGGCATAGCGGTCGAAATCGTCGCCAGGCTTCACCGACGTGTCGCGGTTGCCAAGCTCGATGCCGAAGCTGCCCAGTTCCGGCTTACCCGGGACAGGGGTGGCAGCCATCAGGCTGGGGGTTGCGAGTGCCAGGGACAAGCCGAGGCCGAGCAGGGACTTTTTCATTTTGGGCTCTCTGGTGAAGCAGGGGGATCGTGAAAGTGAAGCGTAACGCAGGTCAGCTCCACCCCATCGGACCTTTGCCTGGGGTGGACTATCGAATGTACTGGAGCTCAAGTCTCAGCCTCTGGCGAGAGCCTTGAATTTTGATTGCCCACGCTGCCGGTCATGGGCAGCCAGGACCGCCCGCGATGCACGCCCCCACCCAAGCGGTGAATTTCGCGACGCGGGTGTAAACGCCGACCTTGGCCACGTGTGCACAGCCGTCCCCCCAGCTGACTATTCCGGCCAAGGTCGGCGTCCTTTTTCCATCGATGTCCACAGCGATGGTCAGTGGACCTCCGCTATCGCCCTGGCAGGCGTCCCTTCCGCCGCTGGGGTAACCCGCGCAGATCATGTGGATGCTGATCGCACCATCGTAGGCCAGGGCTCGATTGCAACTGCGTCGCAAGACCAGCGGCACGTCCAGCACGCGCAGCGACGCAACGGCGACGCCGTCTTCCACGGTGACGCCCCAGCCGGTCACCGTCAGCGCGGCGTCCTTCACCAGGCTTTTCTTTTCCTGCCCGGTGCGCAGCAAGGCGATGGCCTGGATGCGGTTGCCCATCGGCAGGGGCTCGGCGAGTTCCAGCAAAGCGATGTCGCGGTCCATGGTGAGGGCCGCGAAAGCCGGATGCACGATGATGCGTTTCACTGCGTATCGCGGCAGGCCCGGTTGCAGGATATTGCTGCCGGCAACCACCCGCACCTTGTCGGGCGCCAGGCGCGTAACGCAATGCGCGGCGGTAACGATCCAAGTGGCAGAAACCACGCTGCCGCCGCAAAAATGTGCAGCCCTTGTATCGCTGATGCGGGCGACGCCGAGCGAGACCTGCCATGGCAAACTGCCGTCCACCGCCTCGACCCCGCCGATGATCTTGCTTGTTTCGTGGCGCGCATGGCGCGCGATGGCTTCGTCATAGGGATGGGATGCAAGCGCCGCACTGGCGCCCACGCTGGTGGTCATCAGCACGACAGCCGACAGCATTCGACGCATGCCGGTCAACGCCGGCTGCCGAAGAAGCGAAGGCGAACGCCGTTACCGATGGCTGCAAGCGTTTCGTCGCGATCCGTTGCGCGGCTGAGCTGTCCACGATCCAGGCCGCTGCGCTCGAGCAGGAAGAGGGCATGTTGCAGTCGCGCCTCGCGAACCTCCGCTTCGTCCTCGTCGTGGTTTTCCAAAATCGCGAGCGTGACATTTGCGATGCGACAGCGGCTGTCGCGCAGGTCCGCGAGGGCGCGTTCGACGGCGGCGCCGTGCAGCAATTCGGGCAAACCATCGGCGAGTGGGGCGACCAGCAATTCCAGCAGCAGACTGTGCGTGGCAACCGGCTTGGGCGACGCCAGCAAGTTCGAGCGCAGGTTGCTGGAACCCGCATTTGCCGGGAAGGCGGCAAGCGCACGCGGCAGGACCGGCTTGGTGGCGGGATCGTCGAATAAGTTATCCGCCAACCAGGCGCGGGCCGCGGCGGCGTGGCGACTGATCGAGAACCGGTAGGCGAAGCGTTGCACCAGCTTTCGGCTGCGGCTCGACAATGCCACCAGCCAGGCTTCCTTCTGTTGGTCGCGCAACGCATCTGGCAGGCGCAGGTAAAGGTCGGTGTCCGACCAGTCCTGCAAGCCCGGCTGTTGTCGTTCGCCCGACGCCAGTCGAACCTGCGCGCTTACGTCATTGAACATGTCGCTGAACTCGCGCTCGTCCCTGCCCATCAGTGCCAACAGTTCGGTGGTGAACAGGCTGGGCCCGTTGCCGTTTTCATCGGCGGCAATCGCAGGCATGCCCGGGCGCGACGCATAGGCCGCCAGCAGGTTTACCCTGGCATCATGCATCGGTCGCGCGGCTGGCGCGCCTTTCAGCACCGGGTCGCGCACCGCAACATCGATGATGCTGAAGCCGCCGATACCACGGCAGGCATCCAATACCATCAGCACCAGGCCCGGCGCCGGTCGCGACAGATAGGTCGCCAGCGACTCCACCGCGATGGCGACCTCGCCCAGGTCGGCCGCCGCCACGCGCAGGTCCATGTCGGTTACCGCCAGGTAACTGTCGGGCCCATGCGAAAAGCCGTGTCCGGAAAAATAGAACAGCACCAGGTCGCCAGCGCGAACCTGCCGGCGAAACGCGGGCAGGATGTCATCCTCGAACTGCGCGACGGACGCAACATCGGTGCAGCGCGTTACCTGGAAACCGAGTTCGTGCAGACGGGCCTCCATTTGCAATGCATCCGCCAGTGCGCCGGGCAATGCGCCAAGCCGGGCATAGCGGGCATTGCCGACCACCAGCGCCAAGCGGCGCGGCTCGAGCTCGGCCAGGTAGTCAGCTGCGGTCAATGCGTGGCCGGCATGCGTGCGACATCAGCGAGCGCGAGGGCGATGTCCGGCGCCAGCGGATGTTCGGGATATTTTTCCTGCAGGCCTTCCAGCACGTGCTTCGCTTCGGCAACGCGGCCAAAGCGTTCAGCCATCAGGCGTGCGGCGGTCAGCAGGTTGCGCGCAGTGTCGGGGTCTTTCGGAAAGCGCGAGTTGAAGCCATCGGCCAGGTCCACTGCCAGTTGGCTCTGGCCCGTGGCAGCGGCATGTGCAACGAGTTCGGTGATGTGCTCGGGCACGTCCAGGCGGAATGCGGGATCGTGCGATCGTGATTCGACCAGCAGCGCGGCCGCACGCTTGGGCTGGCCGAGCGCCAGCAACACGCCGATATAGTCGCGGCCATGCGTACCGAGTCGTTCCATGTCGCGGATGGCCAGAAGCAATTGCCGATAGCGTTCGTGGATCGGCGCCGACGCGCCGCGACGGACAATCAGCGATTGCAGCTGATCGGCGGCGGCCACCGGTTCGTCGTTGGCGAGCAGCCGATCGGCCGCCTGCATCACGTCGTCTTCCTCGGCATTGGCAAGCGTCGGCCGGACGATCGGAGGCGTCAGGTCCAGGTCGAGCGCCTCGTGCTTGTGGATGATCACCCGGCCCATCAGGTAATAGCCGACAAGCAGCGCATAGAAGCCGACAAAGGCCGACAGCACGGCGGCGAACAAACCGGGCAGGCTCGCCGCCAGCAACCAATGCAGGCCGACGAAAACGACCAGCAAGCACGCCAGCATCGCCACCATCACCCAGTACGAAGCACCCACTCGCGACGCCAGGGCCCACCAGGCGCGCGGGTCGAGTGAATGCAGTAGATTGTCGTCCACGGCCTGCACGATGATGGTCGCGGGCAACACGAGCACGGCCAACAGCAGCGCCAGCCAGGCCAGGCTTCCGATGCCCCACAAGGCCAGCAGGTAAATCGGCAGCCCGAATATCAACAGCAACAGGATCTGCCCGATGGCCTGGCTGTCGGTGGCCGACATGCCGCCGGCCTTGTCTGGCCCAACGCGGTCGTGCGCGGTGTGCACCAAGGCTTCCACCGCCAGTTTCAGGACCAGTATCAGCACGATGAGGTCCACGATCAGTCCCAGCACCACGGCGAATACGCTGCTCGAACCGCCCTGCACCGAGAGGCTGGGCAACCATTGCACCTGTAGCGATGAGCCCAGTGCGTACGAAACAAACTTCGCCAGCGAGCATCCCACCAACATGCCCAAGGCCTCGCCCCGCAGCGGATGGGCGAGGAGGCCCGGGATGTCCTGCCAAAAGGCGCTTCGCTTCGGCTTGGCGGTCACGACCAGTCGTAGCGCCCGGACCGATCGGGCTGCGCGGCCTGCTGCGCGCAGACAGTGTCGGTGACATACCCGATATCGCTCATCTCATCCCCTTGCGCTTCCCTGGCGCCACACTAGTGGCTGCGCGGCCGGGGGACAAGGCATTCCGCAATTCAGTCTTTTTCGAAAGCCGCGATCTCATCCAGCACCGCTTGCGCAGCAAGCACGCTTCGGCCACTGAGGCTGTCTTGCATCGTCTTGGCCAGGCGTGGACGGCTTGGATGGCGTGACCAGCGGCCGAACCACCAGGTGCCGGCCAGACCTGCCAGCGCAAGCACCGTGCCGATCACAAACATCATTGGCGCCCGCGCATACAGGTTTACGCCCGTGCCCGACTTCACCAGCATGGCGACGATCGGCATCCAGAGGAACCACCAGGGCAATCCGGCCCACATGCCGCTGAGGATGTAGAAGCGGCGCAGTCTTGCCAGTTGTTTCTGCAAGGTCAGCACCGGTGCGGCATGGTCGATGGCGCTCATTCGTCCCAACGTGGTGCCGGCAGTAATAACCAGCGCGACGCCATAGGCGTGCAGCAGGAGTCCCGACAGGAGCATCGATGCTTCGTCGCGATGGGCCGTCCAGAATGCGACGGCAGCCGACACTACGGCCACGCCCAGCACCATCTGCGCGACCTGGCCCCAGAACAAGGGTCGCAGGCGACGCTTCAACTGGTTGAACTTGCCTTCGCGAAAGGCGTGCAACTGCAGGCGGTTACTGGTCTCCAGGCGTTGGTCCAGGACCTGCCAGGCGGATTTGAGTTCGTCGAGTTCCATGATGGCTCCGGTAAAACTGGGATGGGGTGCCGGGCGCGGCTTGGCCGGTCAGGCCAGTTCGCTGCGCAGGTGTTGTCGCAAGCGGCTGAGCTTGGTGGTGACATTGCTGGTGGTGA
>JBBRXD010000122.1:0-6772 GCA_038248775.1 Lysobacterales bacterium
CCGACCGCGCGCTGGTAGGCAAAGCAGGCGTCGAACTCGCCCGACAGGTCGTCGAAGAACAAGCCGCCGACGCCGCGTGCCTCGTTGCGATGCTTGAGAAAGAAATAACGGTCGCACCACGCCTTGTGCGCGGCGTAGCGGTCGCTGCCGAACGGCGCGCACAGGTCGCGGGCCACGCGGTGCCAATGCAGCACGTCCTCATGCGCCGGATAGAAAGGCGTCAGGTCGAAGCCGCCGCCAAACCACCAGATCGGCTCGCCGCCCGGCGGCTGGGCCCGGAAAAAGCGCACGTTGGCATGGCTGGTGGGCACGTGCGGATTGCGCGGGTGCAGCACCAGCGACACGCCCACCGCGCGCCACGGCGCGCCTGCCAGTTCCGGCCGATGCGCCGTGGCCGAGGCAGGCAAGGTGGTGCCGCTGACATCGGAGAAGCCCACGCCGGCCTGCTCAAACAACGCGCCATCCTTGAGGATGCGCGATCGCCCTCCGCCGCCTTCGGCACGCTGCCAGTTGTCCTCGGTGAACACGGCTTCGCCATCGGCCTGCGCAAGCGCCATGCACAGGCGGTCTTGCAGGGACCGCAAGTAGTTTTCGACGGCGGCAATCTGGTCCATGGCGGGTCCGGTAGGGCGTGCGCGCATGATAGCCGCTGGGCTGCGGCTATAATCCCGGAGTCGATGAATACCCCGTCCAGCGCCCCCGCCCGGCTTCGCATCACCCATGCCGAGTGCGAAGGCGCGCTGATCTGTTTCCAATTCGCCAATGCGTCCGCCGTGGACAATCCGCTGCGCATTCCCTGCGCGCGCCTGGCCGGGCCCGATGCCGGTGAATGGTGGTGGGCGGGATCGCTGACCGAAACGGCCGATACCTGCGGCGCTGCCTGGGCACATGGCGAGCACTACGCGATGGTCGCCATCAGCGTGCCCGAGAACGACGGCGACATCGAGGCCGCGGCGGCCCAGGCCTACCAGCGCCTGATTACCTGCGTGCGGCCCAGCGGCCACCCTTACCTGCTGCGCATCTGGAATTATTTTTCCGCCATCAATGACGGCGCCGGCGACGGCGAACGCTACCGGCGCTTCTGCGTCGGCCGGGCACAAGGCGTGGATGGACGCTTCAACGACCCACCGCCGGCCGCCACCGCGATTGGCGGCAGCGAAAACACCGGGCAGTTGCAAGTGATCGCGCTGTGCGCGCGCAGCCCGGCCGTAGCGCTTGAAAACCCGCGCCAGACACCGGCCTGGCAGTATCCGCGCGAGTTTGGCCCGGTGTCGCCGGGTTTTTCGCGAGGCGCGCTGCTCGATGCCGACAGCGACACGCCGCGCCTGCTGGCCTCGGGCACGGCCAGCATTATCGGTCATGTGTCGCAACATGTCGGCGACAGCGCCGCGCAACTGGTCGAAAGCCTGGCCAACCTCGAAGCCCTGCTCGCCGAGGGCAGCGCGCGGTCGGGTCGGATTTTCAGCTTCGCCGATTGCGAGGCCTTGCGCGTGTACCTGCGCGAGCCGGCCGACCTGTCGCTGGCCCAGGCCGCCATCGCCTCGTCGGGCTTGCCCGGCGATCGCGTGGTGTATCTGCAGGGCGATGTCTGCCGCCGCGAACTCGCGGTTGAACTCGAAGGCGTTTTCGCAGCCAGCTGATACGCCTCCGGGTCGCCGGCCGCGAGTGGGAGCGGCCTTGGCCGCGACAACCCTACCCGCCCACCTCAATCCAGACCGGCGTATGGTCACTCGGCCGGTCCCACAATCTCGGCTCCCGGTCGATGCCCGCCCCGACCACTCGACCGCGCAAGGCATCGCTCACCAGCACCAGATCAATGCGCAAGCCCAGGTTGCGACGAAAGCCGGCGGCACGGTAGTCCCACCAGCTGAACTGCCCGCCGTCCTGGTGCAACAGGCGGTAGCTGTCGTGCAGGCCGAGCGACTGCAGGCACTGCAGCGCAGCGCGTTCAGCGCTGGAGGTCAGGATGGAGTCGTCGTTCCATAATGCAGGATCGTGCACATCGCGATCGTCCGGTGCGATGTTGAAATCACCCAACACCACCAGCTGCGGATGCGCGCGCAGCTCATCGGCCAGCCAGCCGTGCACCGCATCGAGCCAGCGAAGTTTGTAATCGTATTTCTCGGTGCCGACGGCCTGGCCGTTGACCACATAAAGGTTGATGATGCGCACGCCGCCGACGGTGGCCGCGATGACGCGCTTTTGCGGGTCCTCGAAACCCGGGATTTCGCATTGCACGTCGCTTACCGCCTCGCGACTGAGGATGGCCACGCCGTTATAGGTCTTCTGCCCGCAAAATACGCTGCGATAGCCCTGCTCGGCCAACACCGTATCGGGAAACTTGCTGTCTTCGAGCTTGGTTTCCTGCAGCGCCACCACATCGGGGGCGGCCAGGCGCAACCACTCCTGCAGGTGCGGCAGGCGCACGTTAAGCGAATTCACGTTCCAGCTGGCGATTTTCATGCGCGGATGCTAACGGGTTGGGCGCCCTGCCGGCAAAGGGCGTGGCGGCGGTGGCATCATGGTCGCCTGGACGAGGAAGGTGGAAAACGGATGGATTGGGTTGACCTGCGCAGCGACACCATCACCCGGCCGACGCGGGCCATGCGCGAAGCCGGGCTGCATGCGCCGGTCGGCGACGATGTGATGGGCGACGACCCCACCGTAAACGCGCTGCAGTCGCGGCTGGCATCCGAGCTGGGTTTTGAATCGGGTCTGTTCGTGGCGTCGGGCACGCAGTCGAACCTGCTGGCGCTGATGGCGCATTGCGAGCGCGGTGACGAATACCTGGTCGGTAGCGAAGCGCACACTTTCAAATACGAAGGCGGCGGCGGCGCCGTGCTCGGCTCCATCCAGCCGCAACCCATCCCGCAATCAGCCGACGGCACGCTGCCGCTGGAGCTGATCGCGAAGGCGATCAAGCCCGAGGGCGATCCGCATTTTGCAAAGTCGCGCCTGCTGACGCTGGAAAATACCTGGGCCGGCCGCGTATTGCCGCGTGACTACATCGAGCGCGCCGGCGAGCTGGCACGCTCGCGCGGTCTGGGCTTCCACCTCGACGGTGCGCGGCTGTACAACGCCGCCATCGCCGAAGGCGTCGAGCCGCGCGAGATCACCCGCCACTTCGACAGCGTCTCGGTCAGTTTTTCGAAAGGGCTCGGCGCACCGATTGGATCAATGCTGCTCGGCAGCAGCGTTTTGATCGATCGCGCGCGTCGCTGGCGCAAGGTTGTTGGCGGTGGCTGGCGCCAGGCTGGGCTGCTGGCGGCGATGGCCAACCATGCACTCGACCACCACGTGCACCGGTTGGCCGACGACCATCGTCGTGCACACGATCTCGCGCAAGGCTTGCTTGGCCTGCCGGGCGTGGTGGTGGAAGGTCCGCATACCAATATGGTCTTCATCACGGTACCGGCCGAATCGGTTCTGGCGCTGGATGCGCACCTGCGTGCGCGACAGGTGCGCGTAGCCCTCAGCAAGCCCGAGGTGCGCCTGGTGACGCACCTGGACGTCAGCGACGACGGCGTACGCCGCACCGTCGCCGCGCTCGCGGAATTCTTCGCCTAGGCCGCGTGTGCTGGCGGATCAGCGGCCAGCAAACCATGGCTGCGCAGCAACGCCTCAGGCTGCGGTTCGCGGCCACGGAAAGCAATGAAACTTTCCAGCGCCGGGCGCGATCCGCCTACCGCCAGGATTTCGCGCCGGTAACGCGCTCCCGTGGCCGGGTCGAACACCCCGGCTTCCTCGAAGGCGGCAAAGGCATCGGCGCTCAGCAATTCGGCCCACAGGTAACTGTAATAACCCGCTGAATAGCCGCCGCTGAAGATATGGGTGAACGCGTGCGGGAAGCGATGCCATTCGGGCGGGAACACCACCGCCACTTCCTGCCGCACCTCATCTAGCAAGTCCAGCGTGCGCGCGCCGCGCTGCGGATCGAACTCGTGGTGCAGGCGGAAATCGAACAGCGCAAATTCCAGCTGCCGCATCAGGAACAGCCCGGCATGGAAATGCCGCGCCGCCAGCATTTTCTGGAACAAATCATCCGGCAGCGGCTGGTCGGTTTCGTAGTGGCGGGCAAAACCATCCAGGGCCTCGCGCTGCCAGCCGAAGTTTTCCATGAATTGGCTCGGCAACTCGACCGCATCCCATTCCACACCATTGATGCCACCGACACTGGGCCAGTGCACCTCGGTCAGCAGGTGATGCAGGCCGTGGCCGAATTCGTGGAACAGGGTGAGTACGTCGTTGTGGGTAAGCAGCGATGGTTTTTCATCGCTGCCGCGCTGGAAGTTGCAGGTCAGGAAGGCGATGGGCAGGCGCTTGCGATCGGCGTCGAGCAACGGTGCGCGGCACACGTCCATCCATGCGCCACCGCGTTTTCCCTCGCGGGTAAAATGGTCCAGATAGACGCCGGCGATGATGTCGCCGTTGCCGTTCAGGACGTCGAAAAACTGCACGTCCGGATGCCAGGTATCCACGCCGTGGCGTTCGACCAGCGTCGCGCCCAGCACGCGCTCGGCCAGCGCGAACAGACCAGCCATCACCTTGGGCAGTGGGAAGTAGGGCTTGATGGCTTCTTCGGAAAAATCGTAGCGCTGCTCGCGCAGTTTCTCGCTGGCGTAGCCGACATCCCAGGGTTGCAGGTCGTCGATGCCCAGTTCGCCGGCGGCGAACTCGCGCAGTGCTTGCAACTCGGCGCGCGCCACCGGGCGCGCCTTGTCGGCGAGGTCGCGCAGGAAGCCAAGCACGCGTTCTGGCGAGCCGGCCATCTTGTCCACCAGCGACAGCGAGGCGCTTGAAACGAAGCCAAGCAATTGCGCAGCTTCGTGGCGCAGCGCGAGGATGCGGCCGATGCGTTCGCTGTTGTCGAAACGATGGGCGTCGGGGCCCTGGTCGGAGGCGCGCGTGTTGTAGGCGCTGTAAAGGGTCTTGCGCAGCTCGCGATCGTCAGCGTAGGTCAGGATCGCCTGCACCACCGGCCCCTTCAAGGTAGCCAGGAAGCCGTCCTGTTGCCGGCTGTTGGCCGCCTGCGCCAGCATCGTCCGCGCCGAATCAGGTAACCCGGCCAGTTCGGCTTCGGTCACGGTGCGCGTCCACGCGTCGGTGGCATCGAGCACGGCTTCCTCGAATTCGGTTTCGACCCGGCTCAACTCATTCTGGATTTCGCGGAAGCGGCTGCGTGCGGGTTCTTCCAGGGCCACGCCCGACAACTCGAAATCGCGCAGGCTGTCGTCCACCAGGGTTTGCTGGGCGCGATCGAGCGCGGCAAAGCCGGGGCCTTCGCGCACGGCGCGCACGGCCTGGTACAACTCGCGGTTCTGGCCGAGCACGCTGCCGTGTTCGGTGATTTTTTCCAGTGCTTCGGAATACGCTTCGCGCAGCGCTGGCGAATCCTTGACGCCGTGCAGGTGCGATACCGGCGCGAACACGCGGCCGAGGCGTTCTTCCATGCGCTCGAGCGGGGCGATGAGGGTGTCGAAGGTGGGGGCCGCGGTAGAAGCGGTCAGCGTTTCCACCAGCGATTGATAGTCGGCCATGGCCTGTTCGACCGAGGGGACGATTTGCTCGGCCGTGATAGCGGAAAAGGCCGGAAGCTCGGCATCGTCTAGCAAGGCGTTGGGGGCAGTATTCATACGGCAAAGGTGAAGCGCGCAGCCGCTTTTTTAAAGCGGCTGCGCGAAATAAAGCGCGAATCAGGCCAGGATGCTGTTATCGGTCTGCTACGCGATCGGCCTTCAGGCGTTTCAGGTCCAGCGGCTGGATGGCCATCACGCGGCAGCGCAGCTGGCCAACGATGATGTCACCGCTGCCGGCCTGCAGGCGGCCTTCGATGCCATCCACCCCACCGATTGCAACCGTGACGCGGCCCGAAAGTGCGTCGCAGTTGTTGCGCGTGGTCAGCAGGTAAGCGGTGCTGGGCTTGGTCCAGACAACCAGGGTCCTGTCGCCGGTCCGCTGCCAGTTGTAGAGCTTGGCAAAGCGGAATTCAGGAATCGGGTCGCCGGCGTAGGCGGCGTAGTCGATGCGTTTATTGTTGGCCTGGGCGGACAGCGCAAGTAGCGCGAGCGACAGGCCCAGCAAGATGATCCTGAGCTTCATGGCGGACTCCAGCGTTGGGTGCCGATCCACTCTAGACCTTTCCGGTGCGCGCTACGACGGCCTGGCGGCCGTCGCTTAATCATCCAGTCAGCCAGCGCACGATCCGGTTCACGAGGGCGCCATACGGCGGGTCGAGCAGCTTCATGCCGTTCAATCGGGACTGGTAGAGCACCGGCATGGTTTTGCTGAAGGTCAGGAAACCGGCATGGCCATGGTAGTTGCCCATGCCGCTGGCGCCGACGCCACCAATCGGGAAATCGTTCTGCCCGAACTGGATGACCACGTCGTTGACGCAGGCCATGCCGGCGCAGACCCGGTCGAGGGTGCGTTCGCAGCGGCTGGCGTCGCGGTCGAAGGCATAGAAGGCCAGGGGCTTGTCGCGGCCGAGCACGTAGGCGATCGCCTGATCGTGGCTGTCGTAACTGCGCACCGGCAACAGCGGCCCGAAGATTTCTTCGCGCATCACCAACGCCTCGTCCGGCGGGTCGAGCAATACGGTCGGCGGAATGATCTCCAGCCCGGCACCTTGCCTGGCATCCTGCGGCGCATGCTGCAGCACTTCCACGCCGCGCTCGCGCGCATCGGCCAGCCATGCGCGCAGGCGATCGGCCTGGCGGGCATTGATGGTGACGGTGTAGTCGGGATTGTCGGCAACCGTGGGATAACGACGCGC
>JBBRXD010000123.1:0-6746 GCA_038248775.1 Lysobacterales bacterium
GACAGCGCGTTCGTGCCCTTCTTCGGGCAACCCGCCTGGAGCCTGACGTCCACCCACGCCATGGCCCGGCTAAGCGGCGCGAAGGTGCTGCCGCTGTTCCACGAACGATGCGTGGACGGAACTTACCGGGTCGAGATTGGCGCGCCACTGGAAGATTTCCCGAGTGCCGACGCGCATGCGGACACCGCGCGCGTGATGGCCTTGATCGAGACACAGGTGCGGCGGGTGCCCGCCCAGTACCTGTGGATCCACAAGCGCTTCAAGACCCAGCCAGATGGTCGCAAGTCGCCGTATACCTGATCAGCCGTAAACCGAAGGCTCGCCCGGCGGACGCGTCTTGAAGCGCCGATGCACCCACAGGTATTGCTCGGGATGCTGGCGCACCTCGCGCTCGAGTTCGTGCATGTAGATGGCCGCCGATTCAGCGGGTGGCGCGTCGATCCAGCCCGGCCATGCCGCCTCGATGCGCATGTGGTAGCAGCCATCATGGCCGCGATGCAACCAGAACGGCAGCATGCACGCGCCGCTGCGACGAACCAGGTCCGCGGTACCGGTCAGTGTCGCCGCCTGGATTCCGAAGAACGGAACGAACGCATGCTGGTAATTGAAATCCTGGTCAGCCGAATACACAACCCATTCGCCGGCCTGCAAGCTTCGTAACAGTCCGCGCACATCTTTTTTCGCAAGCGTAGTACCGAAGATGCGTTGCCGCGCGCGTTCGAACATCGCTTCGATGCAGGGCGAGTTGTGCCGCCGCGCCACCCCGCGCACGTTGCCGCCCATGACGCGCTTCAACAGCCTGGCTGCCAGCTCGGTCTGCATGAAGTGGCCAGTGAACAACAGCACGCCCTGGCCTGCGTCCCTCGCCGCCTGCAGGTGCTCCAGGCCCTCGATGCGCACTGCGTCGTGCAGGGCCGCATCGGGCGCAAGCCAGGCGCGCAGCAATTCGAAGCCACCCATCACTGTCTCGCGCAGGTTGTCGCGCAACAAGTTTCGCTGCGCCACGGCATCGAGCTCGGGGAACGCAAGCGCGATGTTGATGCGGGCGATGCGCCGACGTCTGGCCAGCAATGGCCACAGCAACCAGGCCAAAAACGACGCCAGTGCCAGCAGCAACGATTGTGGCAAGCGGGCGATGCCGCGTGCCACCCATTCCAGCGGCACTGTGCCCAGGCAGCGCACTACAGCCGACCCTGGCGCCCGGCCTCGAGCACCTTCGCGTATTTCAGGAAGGCATAGAACGCCTGTGTACGCGCAGCGATGAAGCCTGCCCAGCCGTTGAGGAAATAGCGCTTGCCCAGGTAGAGGCGCAGGAAAGTGACGCTGGGGTAGAGCACCAGGCGCAGTCCGATCAGGCGCGGCGAGCGGCTGGCCTTGTACCGCACCAGCCCACTGGAATAACGATTGATCTTGTCCACGCGCACGGCCAGTTCCGATTCGCCGAAGTGGCGGAATTGGGCGTCGATGTCACGCACCACGCCGCGCACTTCCGGCGCGGCGTGCACAGGCACCGAATTGAGGCCGCCGCAACTGCGCCGGAACAATCGCAGTTGCCAGTTCGGCCGCGTCCACGGGTGCGGCCAGCGCCAGAACAACCACTCGTGTCGCGGCAGTCGGTAACCGTCGGCGCGGGGCGCCTGCAACTCGGTCTCGATAACAGCGCGGCCGGCGTCGGTCAGGGTTTCATCGGCATCGAGCAACAGGACCCAGTCGTTCGCGGCCTTGTCGATGGCCGATTGCTTTTGCAGTCCGTAGCCCTTGAACGGCTCGACGAAGACACGCGCGCCATGGCGCTCGGCGATTTCGCGGCTGGCATCGTCCGAGCCCGAATCGAGTACCAGGATTTCATCACAGAACGCCAGGCTCGCCAGGCAGTCGTGCAAGGTGCCAGCGTTGTTGAACGTGGTGACGACGCCGCTAATCGGTGGCCGGGGCATCGTCTTGCAACGCGAACAGGGAACCGGCGAACAAGGCGAGCAACAGCAGGAAGGCGCCACCCCAGAACGTGGAGTAGAAAGCCAGGCTGGTATTGAGCGGGAATACGGTCACCACCAGGGCCAGCGCGGGCACGGCTGCGCGTCGGCGCGCCGGCGGCAGCGACCAGTGCCAGGCGCGCCACGCCAGTGCAACGCCCATCAACCACAACAGCAAGCCGACAGCGCCGGTTTCGCTCAGGATCTCCAGCACGATCTGATGCGCATGCAATGCGCCCTGCTGGCCGTGGCTCAACCAGAAATCGTCGCTGGACGCGTACTGGACGTAGGCGTCGCGGAAACCACGAATGCCCACGCCGTTCACCGGATGGTCCGCGATCATGCCGGTCGCTGCGCTCCAGATGCTCAGTCGCCCCGACAAGGCCTCATCAAGGCCGGCACGGTCACCACTCAACACTGCCAGCGAGCGCGTGATGCGGCTTTCGAACTGCGATGAAAAACTGAAAGCCAGCGCAGAACTGACTGCCAGTCCGATGCCCAGCGTCAGCAACAGCTGACGGCGGCTCAACCGGTACCAGCCGCTGGCCAGCAAGACCATCGCGAACACCAGCCAGGACGCGCGCGAGCCGGCGAGCAGGATGACGGTGCCCAGCAAGGTCGCCGTTGCGATCCAGCCAGGCGCATGGAATTTTTCCGACGCCATTTCCAGCGCGAACGGCGACAGCGTGGCGAGCACCAGTCCAAGCTTGAGATTGTCGGCGCCGAAGATGCCGCTGAGGCGGTCGGAGGAATTGGCGCCGCCCAGGCTGTAACCGGTGATGGCCTGGACCACGCCATCCAGCGACCAGAACAAGGCGATCAGGCCCAACCCGGTGAACACGACGCGCCTGCCATGGCGAGGCCCGACGGCCATGGCGGTCAGCCAGAGGACCGGCAGGTAGCGAATGTCCAAC
This sequence comes from Lysobacterales bacterium, assembly GCA_038248775.1. GTDB lineage: Bacteria > Pseudomonadota > Gammaproteobacteria > Xanthomonadales > Xanthomonadaceae > Arenimonas. Next base: position 2,888 of record JBBRXD010000123.1, read on the forward strand.
GCTACTTCGCGCCAGGCGCGCTTGCCGTCGACGGCATCAATGGCGGAGAACAATTCAGGTAGCCAGTAACAAAAGAACAAAGCGGTGATCAGCGCCCAGGCTTCCCGACTCAGCAGGGACGTGCCGTGGTTGAAGCGACGCACCGCCAGCAGGGTCAGGCTGGCCAGCGCGCCCAGGCTGAGCACCGCCTCGGCCACGCCCACGGCCGGCCACAAGGCAACGAACGCGAGCACAACGTAAGGGGTCCAGCGAAATCCGGGGGCCTCAGCCGAGTAGTGATTCATAGACCTTCAATGTTTGGGCTTGCATGGCTGCCAGGGACTGCGGATTGATCGGGGGCGCGGGGCGCGGCTGGGCGAGGACTTTAAGTGTAGTGTCCAGCAGCGCCTGGCGGTCGCCAAGCGCCACCTGTCCTTCCGGGAAATATTGCCCCAGCAGTTCGCCGACGCCGCCGTGGTTCCAGCCCACGACCGGGGTGCCGGTGCACAGCGCTTCAACCACGGTGCGACCGAAGGCCTCGGGCTTGGCCGAAAGCTGCAGCACCAGATCCGCCTGCCGATAGGCCGACAACACATCGTGGACCGGTGGACTGATCTCGAGCGCGTCGGTTACGCCCAGCGTATCCGCCATCGCTTCAATCTCGGCGACATAGGCCTCGCGGCCCGGCTCCCGGGTTCCCAGCAACCACAACCGCGCATCGCAACCGCTGGCGCGCAAGTCAGCCAGCAGGTTCAGCGCAGCTGCGTGCCCTTTCAGGCGCGTGCCGCGACCCGGCATCAGCAAACGCCTGGGTCCAGTGCTGGCAGGCCTGCCTTCCGGGACCGGGCAGAAATGCGCCACATCAATACCGCGCTCGATGATGACGAGATTTGCCGGCTGGGTGACTGGCCAGTGCGACAGCACGTGCGACCGCACAGAACCCGACACGCAGATCACTCGCTCGCCGCGGGTCATGATCGAGGAGTACCGTCCCGGTGAATTGAGCCCGTGCACGGTGGTGACAAAGTGCGGTCGCGGCGTTCCGAGGCCGCGCAGCGCCAGTCAGGCCAACCAAGCTGGCAGGCGGGATCGAGCGTGCACGATATCGGGCCGGTACTGCCTGATGATCCGGCGCAGGGTGAACACGTGGCGGAGCGTGGACAGCGACTTGCGGCCGATGTCCAGGGCGATGTGTTCGCTGCCCGCGCGTTGCAGCGGCTCCACCATGCGCCCGCCCGCAGACACGACCACCGACTGGTGCCCAGCCCGGACCAGCGCCGCGGCGATCTCCAGGGTGGACCGCTCGACGCCGCCATTGCCTAGCGCGGGCAACAACTGCAGGACGGTCAGGCGGCGCATGGCAGCGCGCAGGTGGCCTTGATCGTCAATCCTCGAGCACGAACAGCGCGCCGCAATACGGACAACGAGCCGAGCCTGTCGCTTCGATGGGCAGGTAGACGCGCGGATGCGAGTTCCACAGCTCCATCTCAGGCGTAGGGCAGCTCAGCGGCAGCTGCGCGCGAAGGACCGTGTAGGTGAGCTCGGTGTTGGCCGGCTTGAGTTCGGTGCTCGACATGGCGGCTTCCGGCTGGGACGAGGCGCCATTTTACCCCGAGACCCCACCGGGCGCCCAACTGATAAGCTCGGCAGCCGTGCCCACGCCAACCGCACCGCCAAACCTCGACCGCGATTCCTGTTGGGCCTTGCACGATGGCGCCGCAGGCAATCGCCGCCAGGTGCTGGCCCTCGCGCAGGCGCTCGGCCTTCCAGCAAGGGAATGGTCCCTGCAAGCCTCGCTGCCGGCCCGCTGGTTGGCGCCACGCAAAGGCCCCGGCCTGGGTTCAGCCTTTGGCAATGAATTCGCCCAGACCCTGCGCGACCATCCGCCGTCGTTGGCGATCGGTTGCGGTCGGCTGGCAGCGCTTGCCACGCGACAGGCCCGCGGCGCTGGCGCACGCGCCATCCAGATCCTCGATCCCCGCATCGCCGCGAGTCATTGGGACCTGGTGATTGCACCCCAACACGACGCGCTGCAGGGCGACAACGTGATCACACTGTTGGGCAGCCTGAATCCCGTGGACCCCGCGTGGCTTGCGCAAGCACGCGAACTGGCGCCGGAACTCGGCGACTTGCCGCAACCACGCACGGCCGTGCTGATTGGCGGGCCAACGCACGCGACGCGTTTCGACCGCAGCGCGCTGGAAGTGATGCTGGCGAAACTTGAACTCACGCTCGCGCGCGAAGGCGGCAGCCTGGTCATCTGCGGGTCCGGCCGCACCCCGCGCGAATGGGCGCCCTTGCTTCGTGCCCGCTATTCCGGGGATGGACACCGCATCTGGATGGATGCCAGCGATGGTGACAATCCGTATGCCGGCGCATTGGGGTGGGCCGATCGCATCGTCGTTTCGCCCGATTCGGTGAACATGGTTTCGGAAGCGGGCTCGACTGCCCTGCCGGTGTTCGTCGCCGAGCCGGGTCGCGCGACGGGGCGGGTACGGCGATTCCTTGATTCACTCGAGGCGAGCGGTCGCATTCGCGCCCAGCTTGGCCAATTGGAGCCGTTCACTGCCGAGCCCCTGCGCGAGACGGCCCGGGTTGCCGCACTGGTCCGGGAGCGACTCAGGCTAAGCTGAAATCCAGGTCTGCCGCCTGGCAGGCGCGGCGCACCTGCGCACGCGCGTTCACTATTACCGCATCCTCGATCACGATCCTGGGCCGGCGATCAAGCGTGCAGTCGAGTCCTCGCGCCAGCAAGGCCGCATGTGCCTGCAGCAAGGCCGAAGCATCGCCGCCCGGCAATCCGCCCACTGCCGCCAGTGCGCGCAGCAGCGATGGCGTATCACGGTGGTCGCACACGCCAGGATGGGTGGCAGCAAGCGCCAGCACGCGTTCCTGCACCAGGAATTCCAGGTCAACCAATCCACCCTCGCCCTGCTTCAGGTCAAAGCGCGAACCTTCGCTGCGATCGAGTTCGCCGCGCATCCTGCGCCGCATCGCAATCACTTCCGCCTTCAAGGCCACAGGGTCGCGATCACGCATCAGCAACTCACGGCGAACGGTTTCAAATCGCGCGCACAGGGCAGCATCCCCCGCCACGGCGCGGGCGCGCACCAGCGCCTGTGATTCCCAGGTCCAGGCCCGGTGCTGCTGGTATTGGATGAAACTGTTCATGCCCGAAACCAGCACGCCCTTGGCGCCATCGGGGCGCAGGCGCACGTCCACTTCATAAAGCCGGCCGGCGCTGGTGACGGTGTCGAGCAATCCGACCAGTTTTTGCGCAAGCCGGGCAAAATAGCGCGGGACTTCAAGCGGACGCGGGCCGTCGGAAACCTGCTCGCCCTGCGCATCGTGCAGGAACACCAGGTCGAGGTCGGAATCGAAACCGAGTTCGCGACCACCCACGCTGCCATAGGCAATCACCGCGAAACCCACGCCGGGCATGCGGCCATGGGCGGGCTCCAGTTCGCGTCGCGCCAGCATTTCGACCGAAACCAACAGGCTGTCGGCGAGCGCAGCCAACTGTCGCGCGCTGTCCAGCGGCGGCTGCCGTTGCGCCAGCGTCGCCAGGGCAATACGGAAGGAAAGACTTTGCTTGAGTTCATTCAGTGCAACCAGCGCCGACTCGACATCCAGCGCGGCCAGCGCGGCATTCTGTTCCGCGACTTGCAGGCCCAGTGACTCGACATCGGGCAAACTACCGGCCGCGCGCGAATCAAGCAGTTCGTCCAGCAGCAGCGGGTGCGCGGCAAGCCGTTCGGACAACAGCGAACTTCGCGCGGTCACGTCCACCAGTCGCGCCAGTGCCGCGGGTTGTTCGTCCAGCAGCGCCAGGTAACTGGCGCGACGCGCGATCGCTTGCAACAGGGCCAGGCCGCGCGGC
>JBBRXD010000124.1:0-6732 GCA_038248775.1 Lysobacterales bacterium
GCGCATGTGGAATACGAGACGGCGAACCGCCACTACGCGCACGTCGATTGCCCCGGCCATGCCGACTACGTGAAGAACATGATCACGGGCGCGGCGCAGATGGACGGCGGCATCCTGGTGGTGTCGGCGGCCGACGGCCCGATGCCGCAGACCCGCGAGCACATCCTGCTGGCCCGTCAGGTCGGCGTTCCGGCCCTGGTCGTCTACATGAACAAGGTCGACCTGGTCGACGACGAAGAACTGCTGGAACTGGTCGAGATGGAAGTGCGCGAGCTGCTGAGCAAGTACGACTTCCCGGGCGACGACACCCCGATCATCACCGGTTCGGCGCGCATGGCGCTGGAAGGTGACCAGTCGGAGATCGGCGTGCCGTCGATCATCAAGCTGGTGGATGCGCTGGACAGCTGGATCCCGGAGCCGCTGCGCGACGTGGACAAGCCGTTCCTGATGCCGGTCGAGGATGTGTTCTCGATCTCGGGTCGTGGCACGGTGGTGACCGGCCGTATTGAGCGGGGCATCATCAAGGTGGGCGAGGAAATCGAGATCGTCGGTATCCGTCCGACCGTCAAGACCGTGGTGACCGGCGTGGAAATGTTCCGCAAGCTGCTCGACCAGGGCCAGGCAGGCGACAACGCCGGCTTGCTGCTGCGCGGCACCAAGCGTGATGACGTGGAACGCGGCCAGGTGCTGTGCAAGCCCGGCTCGATCACCCCGCATACCGAGTTCGAGGCCGAGGTGTACGTGCTGTCGAAGGAAGAGGGTGGTCGTCATACCCCGTTCTTCAAGGGTTATCGTCCGCAGTTTTACTTCCGCACCACCGATGTGACGGGCGCTTGCCAGTTGCCCGAAGGCGTGGAGATGGTGATGCCGGGCGACAACGTGAAGATGGTGGTGGCCTTGATCGCCCCGATCGCGATGGCCGAAGGCCTGCGCTTTGCCATTCGCGAAGGCGGCCGTACCGTCGGCGCCGGTGTCGTGGCCAAGGTGATCAAGTAAGAAGCCAGCCGCGCCAGGCATGCGCCTGGCGGCAGCGGATTCTTGCTGTAGAAAAGGCAGGGCGGCGCAAGCCGCCGCTGCCATTTTCGGGAAACCGGTTTTTGAAAGTATGAATTTGGGTCAGTAGCTCAACTGGCAGAGCAGCGGTCTCCAAAACCGCAGGTTGTAGGTTCGAGTCCTACCTGGCCCGCCACTAATCGAGTTGGAATGAATACCAAAGCAAACAATGTCCCATCAGGTACCAGTGCCAGCGACCTGGTCAAGTACGCCTTGGCGTTCGTGGTCGCTGTGGCCGGCGTGGTCGGCTTCTATTACCTGCCATGGCCGACCCCGGTCCGGGCGCTGCTCGCGGCGGTGGGTTTCGCCGCGGCACTGGGCATCCTGTCGCTTGCCTCGATCGGGCTGCGCGGCCGCGATTTCCTTTCCGAGTCGCTGTTCGAATTGCGCAAGGTTGTCTGGCCCACCCGCCAGGAAGCCACCCGCATCACCCTGGTGGTAATGCTGGTCGTGATCATCATCAGCCTGATCCTTGCCGGCTTCGACTTCGTTATTTCGTGGTTGATCAAGCTGTTGTTGAGTAACTGAGGAGTCTGAATTGGCCAAGCGTTGGTATGTGGTACACGCCTACTCGGGCTTCGAGCACCAGGTGCAGCGCGCGCTGGATACGCGTATCGCGCGCGCCGAAATGCAGGACAGGTTCGGCCAGGTGCTGGTGCCGACCGAGGAAGTGGTGGAGATGCGCGCCGGACAGAAGCGCAAGTCCGAACGCAAGTTCTTCCCGGGTTACGTGCTGGTCCAGATCGAGACGGACGAGAGCGGCGGTATTCCGCGCATCGACGACGAGAGCTGGCACCTCATCAAGGAAACCCCGAAGGTGATGGGCTTTATCGGCGGAACGCGCGAGCGACCGCTGCCGATCCAGGACTCCGAGGCGGACATCATCCTTCGCCGCGTGCAGGACGGCGTCGACAAGCCCCGCCCGAAGGTGTTGTTCGAGCCCGGCGAACTGGTCCGCGTCTGCGACGGCCCGTTCAACGACTTCAACGGCACCGTCGAGGAGGTCAATTACGACAAGAGCCGCTTGCGTGTGGCGGTTCTTATTTTTGGACGCTCGACCCCGGTCGAGCTCGAGTTCAGTCAGGTCGAGAAGGCCTGACCAACAAGGCGTGGGCAGCGGCATCGCCCACTTATCGCAATAACGGGGAGTCCCGCAGCCGATTGGCGTGCAGACGTTTGAACCCGAGGAGAAACTAAAATGGCAAAGAAAGTAGTTGGCTACATCAAGCTGCAGGTCAAGGCCGGCCAGGCTAACCCCAGCCCGCCCGTCGGCCCGGCATTGGGTCAGCGCGGCCTCAACATCATGGAATTCTGCAAGGCCTTCAATGCGGCCACCTCGAAGCTCGAGCCGGGTCTCCCGACTCCCGTGATCATCACCGCTTATTCCGATCGTACCTTCACCTTCATTACCAAGACGGCTCCGGCCTCGGTGCTGTTGAAGAAGGCTGTCGGTATCGCTTCGGGCTCCAAGCGCCCGAACACCGAAAAAGTCGGAAAAGTAACCCGTGCGCAGCTCGAGGCAATCGCCAAGGCGAAAGAGCCCGACCTGACCGCGGCTTCGCTCGATGCAGCAGTGCGCACCATCGCTGGTAGCGCCCGCAGCATGGGCCTCGTGGTGGAGGGTTAAGACATGGCACGTATCTCGAAGCGTTACAAAGCACTGCAGAAGCTGGTCACCCCGGGCAAGCCGTATTCCCTGGACGAAGCACTGAAGATCATCCAGTCCAACTCCAAGACCAAGTTCGTCGAGTCCGTGGACGTCGCCGTGCGTCTTGGCGTCGATGCCAAGAAGTCCGACCAGCAGGTTCGCGGCTCGACCGTGCTGCCGGCCGGTACCGGCAAGAGTGTTCGCGTCGCCGTGTTCTGCCCCCCGGGCGCCAAGGCTGACGAAGCCCTGGCTGCAGGTGCAGAGGTCGTCGGCATGGATGACCTGGCCGAGAAGATGCTGGCTGGCGACATCAACTATGACGTCGTCATCGCCACCCCGGATGCCATGCGCGTGGTCGGCAAGCTCGGCCAGGTGCTCGGCCCGCGCGGCCTGATGCCGAACCCGAAAGTCGGTACCGTTTCGCCTGACGCCGCTGGCGCCGTGCGCAACGCCAAGGCTGGTCAGGTCCGCTACCGCACCGACAAGGCCGGCATCATCCATTGCACGATCGGCAAGGCATCGTTTGACGCCGCTGCGTTGAGCCAGAACCTGCATGCGCTGCTGGCTGACCTGGTCAAGGCCAAGCCGTCGGGCGCGAAGGGCCAGTATCTGCAGAAGATCTCGCTGTCATCGACCATGGGCGTCGGCGTCACCGTCGACCAGGGCTCGCTCTCGATCGCGAAGTAATCGTTTCAACCGGCCGGGTTATTTCCCGGCCGGAAAAATTTTGAAGGCGCCCGCCAGCACACGCGAAGCGGGAGCCATCAAAGACCGCAGGTGCGGTCTGCACGCAACGACGTCGGGCAAGGATGCACGACTCTGGCAAGGAATCGCCGTCGCAGTGGGCAGGATCGTTTAATCCGTGCTTCCCCGGAAGCAGGGCCTGCGTAGATGGTGCCGCCATTCTGGAATCAGCTGGCCACAAGCCAGCCTGGAAAGGCCACCACGTGGATGCCGTCGGCGTCCCCGGCACCGATGGACTGGTGTCGCCCCAGGACCGCAAGCGGCAGGAGTCGCAAGCGGAATTCAATAGGAGGAGTGCAATGGCTCTCAATCTGTCTCAGAAGCAAGAAGTAGTGGCCGAGCTGGCAGAAGTTGCCTCGAAAGCCCACTCGCTGGTTGCTGTCGAGTACGCAGGCACCACGGTCGGACAAATGACCGCGATGCGCAAGAAAGCCCGTGAATCGGGCGTGTTCCTGAAAGTAGTCAAGAACTCGCTGGCCTCGCGCGCCGTCGTCGGTACCGAATACGAGTGCGTCAAAGACGTCCTCACCGGGCCGCTGCTGTATGCGTTCTCGCAGGAAGACCCCGGCGCTGCCGGTCGTCTGATCAAGGAATTCGCCAAGGGCAACGACAAGTTGCTGGCGAAGGTCGTTTCGATGGGCGGCAAGCTGTATCCCGCGTCGCATGTGGACGTTATTGCGTCCCTGCCGACCCGTGACCAGGCGCTGGCCATGTTGGCACGTGTTCTTGCCGAACCCGCGAGCATGTTCGCGCGTGCGGTGCGGGCCGTTGCCGACCAGCAGGGCGGCGGCGATGTCGTTGCCGAAGTTGCTGTCGAAGCTGAACCCGCCTGATCAAACCAGTCAAATCACTGAAACCCAACCCAGATAATTCCAGAGGTAATCACAATGTCCCTTACCAATGAACAGATCGTCGAAGCGGTCGCCGCCAAGACCTTGATGGAAGTGATGGAGCTAGTCAAGGCCATCGAAGAGAAGTTCGGCGTCACCGCCGCTGCCCCGGTCATGATGTCTGCCGGTCCGGCTGCTGCCGCTGCACCGGTTGAAGAGCAGACCGAGTTCCAGGTCATCCTGAAGGCTGCCGGCGAGAAGAAGGTCGAGGTCATCAAGGCCGTTCGCGCCATCACCGGCCTGGGCCTGAAAGAAGCCAAGGACCTGGTCGAAGCGACTGGCGTCGTCAAGGACGCCGTCTCGAAGGACGACGCTGCCAAGTTCAAGAAGGATCTCGAAGCCGCCGGTGCAACGGTTGAGCTGAAGTAAGCCGTACTTGCGTCGCCAGCTTCCATAGGCGACCACCGAGGCTGGGGGCGAAAGCCCCTGGCCTTTGGCCGTTCCTGACGGAACGACCGACATGTAAACGAGTCGAGTTGGCAGTCTGAAGTAGCAAGAGAAGGCGTGCTGGTGCCGGCAATACCAGCGACTTCCGACTGGCAATTCATGTTTCCCACGGGATTGCGGACGCGCAACCCAAGAAAACCGAGGCGGTTTTTACCATGACCTATTCCTTCACCGAAAAAAAGCGGATCCGCAAGGACTTCGGCAAGCGCCGGACCGTGCTGGACGTACCTTACCTGCTCGCCATCCAGATGGACTCGTATCGCGAGTTCCTCCAGGAGTTTGCCCCGACCGGCAAGCGCGAGGAGCGCGGCCTGCATGCTGCGCTGAAATCGGTGTTCCCGATCTCCAGCTACTCCGGTAACGCCGGGCTGGAATATGTCAGCTACAAGCTGGGCGAGCCGCCGTTCGACGAGCGCGAATGCCGCAACCGAGGCCTGACCTACGGCGCGCCCTTGCGCGTGACCGTGCGCCTGGTGATCTACGACCGCGAATCGTCGACCAAGGCCATCAAGTACGTGAAGGAGCAAGAGGTCTACATGGGCGAACTGCCCCTGATGACCGGCAACGGCACCTTTATCGTCAATGGCACCGAGCGCGTCATCGTCTCGCAGCTGCATCGCTCGCCGGGCGTGTTCTTCGACCACGACCGTGGCAAGACGCACAGCTCGGGCAAGCTGCTCTACAGCGCCCGCATCATTCCCTACCGCGGCTCCTGGCTGGACTTCGAGTTCGACCCGAAGGACGCCGTGTTCACCCGTATCGACCGTCGCCGCAAGTTGCCGGTGACGATCCTGCTGCGCGCGCTCGGTTACAACAACGAGCAGATGCTGCGCCAGTTCTTCGAGATCAACACCTTCCACATCGCCCAGAAAGACGGTGTGGAGCTCGAGCTCGTGCCCGAGCGCCTGCGTGGCGAAACGCTGAACTTCGACCTGTTGGTTGCCGGCAAGGTCATCGTCGAGGCTGGCAAGCGCATCACCGCCCGCCACGTGAAGCAGCTTGAGCAAGCCAAGATCAAGACCCTGGAAGTACCCGACGACTATCTGGTCGGCCGCATCCTGGCGCACGATGTGGTCGACACCAAGACCGGCGAACTGCTGGCCGTGGCCAATGAAGAGCTCAACGAAGCCTCGCTGGCAAAGTTGCGCAAGGGTGGCATCGATTCGATCGGCACCATCTGGGTCAATGACCTGGATCGTGGTCCGTACATCTCCAACACCCTGCGTATCGACCCGAGCAAGACGCAGTTGGAAGCCCTGGTTGAAATCTACCGGATGATGCGTCCGGGCGAGCCGCCGACCAAGGATGCCGCGCTCAACCTGTTCTACAACCTGTTCTTCACCTTCGAGCGCTACGACCTGTCGGGCGTAGGCCGGATGAAGTTCAACCGCCGCGTCGGCCGCAAGGAAGTCACGGGCGCCTCGGTGCTGTATGACCACCAGTACTTCAAGGATCGCAACGACGAGAACTCGAAGAACCTGGTCAAGGCCAACGGGGAAACCTCCGACATCCTGGAAGTCATCAAGACCCTGTGCGAGATCCGCAATGGTCGCGGCACCGTGGACGACATCGACCACCTGGGTAACCGTCGTGTGCGTTCGGTCGGCGAAATGGCCGAGAACGTGTTCCGCGTCGGCCTGGTGCGCGTCGAGCGCGCTGTCAAAGAGCGCTTGTCCCTCGCTGAAAGCGAGGGCCTGACCCCGCAGGAGCTGATCAACGCCAAGCCGGTTGCCGCTGCGATCAAGGAATTCTTTGGTTCCTCGCAGCTGTCGCAGTTCATGGACCAGAACAACCCGTTGTCGGAAGTCACCCACAAGCGTCGCGTCTCGGCCCTGGGCCCGGGCGGCCTGACCCGCGAGCGTGCCGGCTTCGAAGTGCGCGACGTGCATCCGACCCATTACGGCCGCGTCTGCACCATCGAAACCCCGGAGGGCCCGAACATCGGCCTGA
>JBBRXD010000125.1:0-6637 GCA_038248775.1 Lysobacterales bacterium
GCTTCAAGACTCGTCCGCCGGGCGAGCCTTCGGTTTACGGCTGATCAAGCGTACGGCGATGGGCGACCGTCAGGCTGGGTCTTGAAGCGCTTGTGGATCCACAGGTACTGCGCGGGCACGCGACGCACCTGTGCCTCGATCAAGGCCATCACACGCGCCGTGTCCGCATGTGCGTCGCCGCTCGGGAAATCTTCCAGTGGCGCGCCAATCTCGACCCGGTAACTTCCGTCCCCACGCCGTTCGTGGAACAACGGCAGCACCTTCGCTCCGCTTAGCCGGGCCATGGCGTGGGTGGACGTCAGGCTCCAGGCGGGTTGCCCGAAGAAGGGCACGAACACGCTGTCGCCGCGACGGGTTTCCTGGTCCGGCGCGAACCACAGCACGCCGCCATTCTTGAGGTGGCGGATGGCGCCGCGCAGTTCATCGCGGGCGAACATCGCCGCGGCGTGGCCCAGCCTGCCGCGACGCACCGCCCAATCGAGCGCAGCGGAATCATGCGGACGATACATGCCCGATACCGGAACGTACCGGCATAACAGCCGCGTGCAGATTTCCAGCGTGGTGAAGTGCGGCGAGATCAGGATGATGCCGCGGCCACCGGTGCGGGCTTGTTCAACATGCTCCAGACCCTGCACTTCAAAGCCGCGGTCCACCGGCGCGAGCGGTCCCCACCAGGCGCGCAGGAACTCGAACACCGACATGCCAAGCGAGCGGAAATGGGCGCGCAGCAGCTGCAGGCGCTGGCTATCGTCGAGTTCGGGAAACGCCAGCGCGAGGTTGATCTCGGCAGCGTGTCGCCGCGAAACCATCAATTCGCGCATCAGCCAGCCCAGCATCGGCGCGACGGCGCGCGCCAGCGCCCAAGGCAGGTAGGCGATCAGGCATCCCAGCCCGACGCCCAGCCAGGCTGGCCATTGGCGCGGGGACAGCGGGGGCGTGGGGCCTGGGTTGGTCACGGACAGATTCTAGCGGTCTCGGCTATCCTGCGCCCATGCAAGAACCGTTCGGCCATCGCGCGATGCGCGGCCTGTATTCGCTGGTCATGCGCGTCGCGTTGCCGATTTCGCTGTACTACCTGATCTGGCGCGGCCTGCGCCAGCGCGAGTACTTCGATCGCTGGAGCGAGCGTTTTGCCTTGTATCGTGGCGAGGGCATCGAGGGATGCCTGTGGATCCACGCGGTATCGGTGGGCGAGGTCAACGTTGCCGCGCCATTGGTCGCCGCGTTGCGCCAGCGCTTGCCCGACCAGACGATCCTGGTCACCACCACCACGCCAACCGGTTCGGCGCGGGTACGCGCCCTGTGGGGTGACACGGTCCGACATGTGTACCTGCCCTACGACCTGCCCGGCGCGGTGCGCAATTTCCTCGACCACTTCCAGCCGCGGCTGGCGCTGGTGATGGAGACGGAGATCTGGCCGAGCCTGTTCCAGGAATTGAAGGTGCGGGGCGTGCCGCTGGTCATTGCCAATGCACGCTTGTCGGAGCGCTCCCTGCGCGGCTATCGGCCGATTGCGCCGCTGTTGCGCGGCGCGCTGTCAGGCGTGCACGTGATCGCCGCGCAGTCGGATGCCGATGCCTTGCGCTATCGCAAGCTGGGCGCGCCGGAGCCTGCAATCCAGGTCACTGGCAACCTGAAGTACGACCTGCCCGTGCCCGAAGGCGTCGCCGAACAAGGCCGGCGGTGGCGCGAAACCTGGGGCGACCGGCCGGTGTGGATAGCCGCCAGCACGCACCCCGATGAAGAAGAGATCGTGCGCCAGGCGCATCGATTGCTGCAGGCGCAATTTCCGCGTGCGCTGCTGTTATGGGCACCACGCCATCCGGAACGCTTCGCCGCCGTGGCCGGTGACGGCACGCGGGCGGGCTACAAGGTGGCTTCGCGACGCATCGAAGGCTTGCCCCGGGCCGACACCGACATCTTCGTGGTTGACACGCTGGGTGAGTTGATGTCGTTCTTCGCCGCATCGGACATCGCCTTCGTGGGCGGTAGCTTGCAGGAGGTCGGCGGGCACAACGTGCTCGAGCCCGTGGCGTTGGGTATTCCCGCGCTGGTCGGCCCGCACACTTTCAACTTCCAGGAAATCACCGACCTGCTGATAGCAACCGGTGCCGTGCAGCGAGTGGACGATGCCGCGTCGCTGGCACGCAAGCTGGTGGAACAATTGCGCCATCCGGGCGAGAGAATTCGCCGTGGCGATGCCGGCCGAAGCCGAATTGCCGCCGAACGGGGCGCGCTGGCGCGCACGTTGGACTTGCTGGAACCGAGCCTGCGCATTGCGCAGGCAGATGCGCAGCCGGCGCCTTAGCGCCGGACTGCCATTACTCGCCGCGGTCGCTGGTCTGCAGGGCCGCGTCGGCGTCGACAACCAGCGAGCGATTCACCGCTACCAGGTCGCTTGCTTCCAAAATGCCCGCGGCCTGCTTCAGCCGAAGCAGGTTGACCAGGTAGGCATGGCGGGCACGGGCGAACTCACGCTGCGCCAGGAACAGTTGCTGCTGCGCGATCAGCACGTCGACGATGGTGCGCGTGCCCACTTCAAGGCCTGCTTCGCCGGCCTCGTAGGCTGCCTGCGCCGACACGACGGCGAGCCGACGCGCCTCGATTTCGGCCTGGCCGGAGATCAGGTTGCGATAGGCGCCTCGCGTGGTGCGGGTGATGGCGCGCTTCTGCTGCTCGAGCTGGTCGGCGGCCGCGTCACGCGTGTACAGGGCCTGGCGCACGCGCGACTGGGTGGCGAAGCCGCTGAAGATCGGCACCGACAGGGTGATGCCATAACGCGGGCCGGTGCTGGAGTTTCCGAACGCGCTCAGGGCTTCCGGCAGCGGCGCGCGACGCGTATTGTCGCCCCAGGAAGCGTCGTCGCCATAGCTGGCCGATGCCGACAGGGTCGGGTAGTGCGCGGCGCGGGCAGTGGACACGTCTTTCTGGGCGGCAGCCAGCGCCTCGGCGCGCGACTTCAGGGTCGGATTGGACGCCAGGGCGATCGCCACCCATTCTTCGATGGTGCGGGTGTCGGTGTTCTCCGGGCGGAAGTTCGCAGCCAGGCCCTTGAGGTTGGTCAGGCGCTCGCCGGTAGTTTCTGCAAGGGCCTCGTAGGCGTCTTCCAACGCGGTGGCTTGCAGGATGGCATTGGCGCGCGAACTGTCGTAACGCGCGCGTGCTTCATGAACGTCGGTGATCGGGGCGAGGCCGACCTCCAGTCGTTTTTCGGCCTGGTCGAGCTGGCGCTTCACCGAGCGCTCTTCGGCGCGCGAGGACGCCAGTGTTTCAATCGCCGTCAACACATTGAAATAGGCATCTGCGACCCGGACGATAAGCGCATCGGCGGCCGAATCGTAGTCGGCTTCCGCGCCGCGTGCGCGCGCGCGGCTGGCGCCGAGCCGGGTGTAGTTGGAATGGTCGTAGATGGACTGGCGGACATTCACGCCAGAACTGCGGCTGCTCGACTCCGAGTAGGTGGAGTTGAGCGGCGTTGGCGTGCCGGCGAATACCTGGTTGCCGCTGCTGCTCGCGCTGCCGGTGCCGTAAGTGGCGTCAGCGGTGACTTGCGGAAGCAAGGCCGAGCGCGATTGCACGATGCCTTCGCCGGTTGCGTTCTTCTGCGCCTCGGCGGCGGCGAATTGCGGGTCGCTCTGGCGCGCAAGATCGTAGGCCTGCACCAGGTCGGTGGCGGAAGCCTGTGCCGAAAATCCGGCGATGATCAGGGCGAGGGACAAGGGGCGGAGTCGGATGGACATGGGGTTTCCCGTGTTCAGAGGGTGAAGTGCGGCACTGGCTCGGCGCCATGCAGGTAGGGGACATCGGTTTCGAACAGACTTTCCGTCTGCAGGGAACCAGCGCGACGCGTGGTGCGCACCGCTTCCTGCACCGGCGAAAGGCCGTGGATCACGAACAATCGACCACCTGGCTTGAGCCAGGTGGTGAATATTTCCGGAATGATGCCGACCGCGGCCGTGACGGCAATGGCATCGAACTGCCGGCCGGGCTGCCAAGCCAAGGCATCGGCGGCTTCCAGGCGGACGTTGTTGATGCCGGCATCGGCGAGCCGCTGTCCTGCCGTTTCGATGAAATCGGCATGGATGTCAATGCTGGTGACCGCGCGTGCCAGGCGCGCCAGGCAGGCGGTGATGAAGCCCGAGCCGGTTCCGATCTCGAGGACTTCATCGCTGGGCTCGAGCAGCAAAGCCTGCATCATGCGGCCCTCGACCACTGGCTTCATCATCACTTCGCCATGGGCGAGCGGCAGCGGCAGGTCGGCGAATGCCAACTGGCGCTGGGCCGGCACCACGAAGTCTTCGCGATGCACGACCATCAGCGCTTCCAGCACGCGCGGATCGAGCACGTCCCAGGGACGTACCTGCTGTTCGATCATCGCGAAGCGGGCTTGGTCAAAATTCATCGACATGGCAACAAGGGGTCCGTGGGGTGCGGGGCCGACAATTGTAAGCCTGCCGCGCCGCCATCGTTAAAAATCGTCCCGCACAGGATCGCGTGCGGACGGGTGTGCCACGTAGTGCCAGAAGTAACCGGGCCGCTAGTCACAGCGCCTCGGGCGCGAACGCACGCAGGAATACCCCGACCACTTCGCGCACGTGGGCATCGCGCTGGTCGCTGCTGGGCGGCACGGAAAGCCCGACCAGCACGCGCATGTGGATGAGGCCCTTCAACAGGCAGAAGAAGTGTTCCGACGCGCTGGCCGGGTCAGCCACGCGCAGGTAGCCGCTTTGGCCGGCCTCGTGAAGGAACGACTCCATTTCCAACAGGATCGCGCGCGGGCCGGCGGCGAAAAATACTTCGGTCAACCGGCGGTCCTGGCCGGCCTGGCTGATCATCACCCGGTGCAGGCTGATGGCGCGTTCGTCCATCATCAGGTCCACGAACGGCCGGGCGATCTGGAACAAAGCCTCCGAGACTGGCAGGCCCGGGTCGGGCACGAACAGCCGATGCGGCAGTAATTGGGCGCAGCATTCGGTGACGGCCGCCGCAAACAGGGCTTCCTTGTCGGCGAAGTGGCTGTAAACGGTCAGCTTGGACACGCCGGCAGCCTGGGCAATCACGTCCATGCTGACGCCGTCGTAGCCCCGCGACGGGAACAGCAACATGGCCGCTTCCAGCACGGCGGTGCGCTTTTCCATGTCCTTGGGACGGCCGGGGGCGGGGTTGGCGGCGGGATTCGCGGGCAGGGGAGCAGAATTCATCTGCCTATTATTGAACTAACTGGTTTGATAATGATAGTGTACTCGCCAGTTTACTATTCAGGTCGTGCTTATGTCCCCGGTTTCCAACCCCCTGCGGGCCCTTTGGCCACTCGCGCTGGCTGGCTCGCTGGTTGCCTGCGGCGGCGAACCGCCGCCCGTCGAAGTGCGGCCCGCGCTGGTCGTGCAGGCCAGCAGCGGCGAATTGGGCTACGAAGCCTTTTCTGGTGAAGTGCATGCGCGCGAAGAACCGCAACTGGCCTTCCGCATCGCCGGAAAAATTTCCCGCAGGCTGGTGGATGCGGGCGCCCAGGTAAAGGCAGGGCAAGCGTTGGCCGAACTCGACCCGGCAGACGTGAAGTTGCAATCGGAAGCCGACCGCGCAGCGCTGGCCTCAACCCAGGCCGACCTGGTCCTCGCGCAGTCGGAACTGCAGCGCTACAAGAACCTGGTCGACAGGCAACTGGTCAGCCGATCGCTTTACGATACGCGCGTGGCCTCCTTGCGCGCCGCGGAATCACGCGTGCGCCAGGCGCGCGCGCAGGTGTCGGCGTCGGGCAACCAGGTGGGCTACTCGGTGTTGCGCGCGCCCAGCGCCGGCGTTATCGCGCAGCGGATGGCCGAAGCTGGCCAGGTGGTCGCGGCAGGTCAGGCTGTATTCCTGCTTGCCGTGGATGGCGAGCGCGAAGTGCTGATCAACCTGCCCGAGCAAAGCATCAGTCGCTTCCCGGTCGGCCGCGACGTGGCGGTCGAACTCTGGGCCGAACCCGGCAAGCGGTTTCCAGGAAAGCTGCGCGAAATTTCACCGTCTGCAGATACGCAGACCCGAACTTTTTCCGCGCGCGTCGGTTTCGACACTGCCGGCGCGCCGGTTGAGCTGGGGCAGAGCGCGCGCGTTTACGCGCAAATCGCAGCGGGATCAGGCATGCGCCTGCCGCTGTCGGCGCTGACGCAATACAAAGGTCGCTCCGCGGTCTGGGTAGTGGACCCGGCGACATCCACCTTGCGCCTGACCCCCATTCGCACCGGCGCCTACGGCGAAGAGGGCGTGCCGGTGCTGTCGGGGCTCAAGCCAACCGATTGGGTGGTCGCCGCCGGCGCGCACCTGGTCCGTGAGGGCGAGAAGATCGCGCCCATCGATCGCGACAACCGTCCGGTTCGACTGGCCGGCGCCGTGGCTTCCGCAAAGCCCCCGGGCAACTGAGTCCGCCATGAGCCAGTTCAATCTTTCCGCCTGGGCCTTGCGCAACAAGACCCTGGTGCTTTTCATCATGATCATGCTGGCCGTGATCGGCATCTTCAGCTACCCGCGGCTGGGCCAGTCGGAAGATCCGCCCTTCACCTTCAAGATCATGGTGGTGCGGACCTTCTGGCCAGGCGCAACCGCCGAGGAAGTGGGACGGCAGGTTACCGATCGAATTGAAAAGAAGCTGATGGAA
>JBBRXD010000126.1:0-6607 GCA_038248775.1 Lysobacterales bacterium
GACAGCCTGGCTGAACTGACCAAAGTGGGTGCGAAGCTCAATGGCGATTACGGCGCGGGCAAGTACTGCCCGGATGCGAACAACCCGGCTACGTGCCTGGACATCGGCAAGATCGAAGACATCCTGTCGGATGTTCCGAATCGCAGCTACGAAGAGCAATTGTCCGCATGGCAGGGCTGGCACACGATTTCGGTTCCGATGCGTCCTGCATACCAGCGCTTCGTCGAATTGAACAATGAAGGTGCGCGCGACCAGGGCTTCGCCAACACAGGTGAGCTGTGGCGCAGCGGCTACGACATGAACCCGGCTGATTTCCAGGTGGAAACCGATCGCCTCTGGGGTCAGGTCAAGCCGCTATACGACCAGTTGCAGTGCTACACCAAAAACAAGCTGGTCGAAAAATACGGCGCGCAGGGCGAAGTGAATGGAATGATTCCGGCGCACCTGACCGGCAACCTGTGGCAACAGGACTGGAGCAGCCTGTGGCCGATCGTGCAGCCCTACGCCGGCGTGCCAAAACTCGACATCACCAAAACCTTGCATGCCCAGCGCGAAGCGAAGTTCGCCACGTTGCTGGCTGGCTTCCACGGGACCAATGGCCGCGACCCTTCCGCCGAAGAACTCATCGAAGTCAGCCGCGCCGCGGACCTGGCCCAGGCCAAGGCGATGGTGAAGGAAGCCGAAAGCTTCTACGTCAGCCTGGGCATGCCCAAGTTGCCTGACAAGTTCTGGGACAAGGCACAGTTTACCCAGCCGCGCGACCGAGACGTGGTCTGCCACGCCAGCGCCTGGCCGATGACGATGGACGGCGACGACGTGCGCATCAAAATGTGCATCAAGCCCGACGAAGACAGCTACGAGACCATCTACCACGAACTGGGCCACATCTATTACTACCTGGCCTACAAGGATCTGCCCGCGATCTTCCAGAACGGCGCCAACGACGGCTTCCACGAAGCCATTGGCGACACCATCGTGCTGTCGATGACGCCGACCTACCTGAACTCGATGAACCTCGTCGACAAGCCCGTGGTCAGCCAGGAAGCGGTGATCAACTCGCAGATGCGCAAGGCGCTTTCCGGCGTTGCCTTCCTGCCCTTCGGCCTGATGATCGACCGCTGGCGCTGGGGTGTGTTCGACGGCTCCATCAAGCCCGACCAGTACAACAAGGCCTGGTGGGACTTGAAGGCCAAATACCAGGGCGTTGCCCCGGCCACGCCGCGCGGCGAGGAATTCTTCGATGCCGGCGCCAAGTACCACGTGCCGGGCAATACGCCGTACACGCGCTACTTCCTGGCCCGCATACTGCAGTTCCAGTTCTACAAGTCGCTTTGCGATGCCTCCGGCTTCAAGGGCCCGCTGCACGAGTGCAGCTTTGCCAATAATCCGGAAGCTGGCAAGCGCTACTGGGCGATGCTGCAAAAGGGCGCAAGCCAGCCATGGCAGAAGACGATGAAAGAACTTACCGGCAGCGAGCAGCTCGATGGCTCGGCCGTGCTGGAATACTTCGCGCCCCTGAAGGGCTGGCTGGAACAGCAGAACAAGGGCAAGCAGTGCGGCTGGCAGCAGCCGGGCTGATCGCCTCGTGAGCCTTCGAATCAGCCGGGCGGATGCTTCGCGACTGGAAGACGCCGTTCGGCTGTTCGAGGGCTACCTCGATTTCTACCGATGTGAGCCCGCGCCTGAAAAGGCGCGGGCTTTCATTTTTGATCGGCTTTCGCGGCAGGACTCGGTCATCTTCCTGGCCGAGCTCGATGGCACCTGCGTCGGCTTCACCCAGTTGTATCCGGCGTTCGCCAGCCTGTCCATGGCGCCGAACTGGATCCTCAATGACCTGTTCGTGGAACCCACCGGGCGAGGCCGGGGTGTCGCGACTGCCTTGATGGACGCCGCGCGCCAGTTGGCGGTGGATACCGGCGCTGCCGAGATATTCCTGCAGACCGCTCGCGACAACACGACGGCGCAGGGCCTGTACGCGGGCCTGGGCTACAAGCGCGACGACGAGTTCCTCGTTTATACCCTGTCCCTGCCCAAGCCCTGATTCCAGAGGTTCCCCGGGGCTTTCGCATTCCCTGTTAAACGGACGTACAATAAGAAATCGACGACCCGGCCCGGGTTGCAACGGCCGGGAGAGGCTCGATGGCGAAGGCATCGTATGACGTGATCGTGGTCGGCGCCGGGCACAACGGCCTGGTGTCGGCCTGTTACCTGGCGCGCAGCGGCCTGAAGGTATTGGTACTCGAGCGCAGCGACAAGGTCGGCGGTGCGGCGGTCAGCCGGCAGATCTACCAGGACATCACGTACTCCAATTGTTCCTATGTCTGCAGCCTGTTGCGGCCGGAGATCATGCGCGCACTGGAATTGCCCAAGTACGGCCTGCAGATCATTCCGTACGAAGGCGGTGCCACCATGATGCGTAACGGCGACCACTACGCCGCGTATCGCAATCCCGATGCCAAGCGCCGCGAAATGGCGCGCCACTCCAAGCGCGACGCCGAGGCCTACCACCGCTATTCCAACGACGTGATGCGCCAGTGCAAGTTCATCAAGCCCTTGCTGATGCGCACCCCGCCAGACCCGACCTCGTTCAAGCCACGCGACCTGATGGAACTGCTGTACCTGGGCAAGCGCTTCCATGCGATGGGCGAGCAGCGCATGTACGACACCATCCGCTTCTTCACGATGAGTGCGGCCGATTACCTCGACGAATACTTCGAGAGCGATGTCATCAAGGGCCATCTGTCCGGCAGCTCGATCATCGGTACTGCGCTTGGCCCGCGTTCGCCAGGTAGCGCCTACGTGCTGCTGCACCACTACATGGGCGAAGTGGATAACAACGTTGGTTCCTGGGGCTTCGCGCGCGGCGGCATGGGCGCCATCACTCAGGCGATGGCGGCTTCGCTGAAAGCTTCCGGTGGCGAAATCCTGGTGGACGCAGCGGTCGATAAGATCCTGGTGCTCGGCGGCAAGGCCCGCGGCGTGCGCCTGGAAAGTGGCGAGGAAATCCTGGCG
This sequence comes from Lysobacterales bacterium, assembly GCA_038248775.1. Classification (GTDB taxonomy): domain Bacteria; phylum Pseudomonadota; class Gammaproteobacteria; order Xanthomonadales; family Xanthomonadaceae; genus Arenimonas. The sequence goes on from JBBRXD010000126.1 coordinate 3,013, forward strand.
CCGATCGTGGTCTCCAACCTCGACGTGAAGCGGACTTTCCTCAAGACCATCGACCCCAACGACCTTCCCGCCGAATTCCTCGAGCGCGTGCGTAATTTCCGCATCCGCGGCTCGTCGGGCAAGTTGAACATCGCACTGGACGGCGTGCCCGATTTCCCGTCCATCCCTAAAGATTCGCCAGTGATGCGCGGCGACTTGCACTACAGCGAATCGCTGGACGAAGTGGAGCGCGCCTACGACGACTGGAAGGAAGGCCGCTGGTCCACCATTCCGTATGTAGACATGATCATGCCTTCACTCATCGATCCCACGATGGCGCCCGAGGGCAAGCACTACCTGTCGGTGTTCGTGCAGTACTGCCCCTACCAGCTGGCCGAAGGCGAGTGGAACGACGAGCGCCGGCAGCGTTTCGGCAACAACGTCATTGATGCCATTGCCCGCTACAGCCCGGACTTCAAGCAACGCATCCTGCATGCGGAAATCCGCACGCCTTGGGATATCGAGAATGAAGTCGGCCTGACCGAGGGCAACATCTTCCAGGGCGAACTGACCATGGACCAGTTGATGTTCAACCGACCCGTGCCTGGCTACGCGCAGTACCGCACGCCGGTGAAGAACGTCTACATGTGCGGCTCGTCCACGCATCCCGGTGGCGGCGTGATGGGCGCGCCCGGCGCCAATGCCGCGCGCGAGATATTGCGTGACCTCGGCCGGAGTGTGCAGGCATGAACAGGACCGGGGAAAAGAAATACCACAGCATCATCATCGGTGGCGGCCACAACGGCCTGGTTTGCGCCGCCACGCTGGCACGCGCGGGCAAGTCGGTGCTGGTGCTCGAGTCAGCCAGTGAATTCGGTGGTGCTGCACGCAACCGTGAGTTCGCGCCGGGCTTCAAGGTTTCCGCGGCCGCGCACCTGGTGCATGCGCTGTCGTCCGAGGTGATGGACGAGCTGCAACTGGCCTCGCATGGGTTGTCGTTCGCGGGCACGTCGATGGCCACCCACTCACTCGCGAGCGACGGCAAGACGCTACAGCTGGATGCATCGCAGTTGACCGGAACAGGAGTCCCGCCCGCTGATGTGGCTGCATACGTGCGATTCACCGCCACGATGAATCGCTATGCGGCTGCCTTGCTGCCGATCTTCCGCATGGTGCCGCCGCGACTGGTATTGGACACGCCGTCCCAGGGCCTGGTCTTTGCGAAGATCGGCTGGCAAATCCGTCGCCTGGGCCGCGCCGACATGCGTGACCTGCTGCGGGTCATCGGCATGAATATCTACGACCTGCTCGATGAATATTTCGAGTCGCCGCAGGTGAAGGGTGCCATCGCGCTCGACGCCATCCTCGGTGCCGAATGGGGACCCCGCTCGCCCGGTACCGTGTTGACCTACCTGTATCGTCTGTCGGGCATAGCCGGTGGAAACGGTATTGGCGTGGCGCAACCCAAGGGCGGGATGGGCGCCGTGTGCTCGGCGCTTGTCGCATCGGCGACAAAATCAGGTGCGCAATTGCGGGCGTCATCGCGCGTGCGCCGCATCCTCGTCGAGTCCGATCGCGCCTGCGGCGTCGAGCTGGAATCAGGCGAAGTCATTCGCAGCGAAAGCGTCATTTCTAATGCCGACCCGCGCACCACCTTCCTCAAATTGCTCGGCCCGGCCCACCTGGATACCGGCTTCGTACGCAAGGTGCATCACCTGCGCGCCTCGGGCCGCGCCGGAAAGCTGCACCTGGCGATGAGGGAGTTGCCGACCTTCACCGGCGTGACTGCCGCCGCGCTGGGTGATCGACTGCTGGTTGCACCTTCGATGGATTACCTCGAGCGTTCCTTCAACCCGAGCAAGTACCGGGAATATCCGACCGAACCCGCGCTGGAAATCAGCCTTCCCACCGTGCGCGACGGCAGTCTCGCGCCCGCGGGGCGGCATCTGCTGTCCGCGGTTGTGCAGTTCCTGCCCTACGACGACAGTGCCGATCGCGATGCCAACCGCGCTGCTTGCCTGGAATCGATCCTCGCCACCCTGGAACGCCACGCACCGGGCCTGCGCGCGCTGGTCACCCACGCCGAACTGCTGACACCGTTCGACATCGAACAGGAGTTCGGCATGTCGGGAGGCCATTGGCATCACGCGGCCATGGGTTTCGACCAGTTCTTCTTCATCCGCCCCGTGCCGGGCGCGGCGCAATACCGCACGCCGCTCGATGGCCTGTATCTGTGCGGCGCCGGCTGCCACCCGGGTGGCGGCGTGATGGGCGTTGCCGGTCGCAATGCGGCGAACCAAGTACTTCGTGGAGGCCAGTGACATGCAGACCGCCCAGTCCAATGTTCCGGTGTACCTCAAGCCGCTGCTGACCACACCGTTCTTCGAGTGCTACGAGCCGCTGATCGAAACCCGCGCCTTCCGGCAGTGGAGCGGCTACAACACGCTGACCGTTTTTTCTTCCGTCGAACACGAGTACTTCGCGATTCGCAACACGGCATCGCTGTTCGACATGTCGCCGATGATCAAATACCAGATCAACGGACCGGATGCCGAGGCCTTCCTGAATCGCCTGGTCACCCGCGACGTGCGCAAGCTCAAGAAGAACCGGGTTACCTACACGATGTGGTGCGACGACAACGGCCATGTCATTGACGACGGCACCATTTTCCGGCTGGGCAAGGAAAAATTCCTGCTCTGCACCGCCGAGCGCCAACTCGACTGGTTCGAGTACTCGGCCATCGGCTTCGACGTGCAGGTGCGGGAAATAACCCAGGACATCGCCGCCCTCGCCCTCCAGGGTCCGACCTCGTGCGCCGTGCTGAAAAAGCTCGGGCTGGTCGGGGTCGAAAAACTCAAGCCCTTTGAAATCGGCACCTTCAAGGAGCCCGGTTTCGAAATCATGGTCTCGCGCACTGGCTTCACTGGCGACCTGGGCTACGAGCTGTGGATCGAGCCGGACCATGCGCGCGCATTGTGGGGCCTGTTGATGGCCGCGGGAGAAGCACGCGGCATCCGCCCGATCGGCTTTGCCGCGCTGGAAATGGCGCGCATCGAAGCCGGCCTGCTGCTGCCGGATTCGGAATTCGTCAATGCCGAGTTCACCCTGCGCATGGGTCGCGCCCGCACGCCGTTTGAGCTGGGAATGGAGTGGCTTGTGGACATGGACAAGGGCCACTTCACGGGTCGCCGCGCGCTTTTGCAGCAGAAGAAGGAAGGCCTGAAGCAATGCCTGGTCGGGCTGGAAGTGGATGGCAAGAAACCAGCCGTCGACGCTTTGATCTACGACAGTAAGGACGCCAAACGCCGCGTTGGCGCGACCACGTCGGCAATGTGGTCGCCAACCTGCAAGCGCAACCTGGCCATGGCCATGATTGATGCCCCGCATTTCGACAGCAAGGCCGAACTGTGGGCGGAAATCTACGTCAAGCGCGAACTGGTCTGGCAGCGACGCATGGTCCGCTGCCGCATCGTCGAGCGCCCGTTCTACTCCCCCGACCGACGCAAGCTGACCCCGCCCAACGACCGTTGATGCACAGTTGGAACGGCCTTTGTGGGAGCGGGGGGGGGGGGGGGTATTTTTAGTGGATAGCGGGCGCAGGCCGCCCCCCCCCACA
>JBBRXD010000127.1:0-6499 GCA_038248775.1 Lysobacterales bacterium
CCATCGAGGATGACCGCTACCAGCAGGCGCTGGACTCGGTCGACTTCATCAAGTGCCACGTGTTTCCGGGAAGCTTCATTCCCTGCGTCAGTGCCATGGCCAATGCCGCGGCGCGCGCGGGCAAACTGCGCCTGGTCAACCTGGAGGATTTCGGCGAAAGCTACGCCATTACGCTCAACCACTGGCGTTCGCGCTTCATGTCGCGGCTTGACCAGGTTCGCGGGCAGGGCTATGACGAGCGCTTCATCCGTATGTGGGAGTTCTACCTGTGCTATTGCGAGGGCGGATTCCTGGAGCGCTCCATCAGCGACGTACAGCTGCTGTTCGCACGTGGCGGCAATCGCCGCGACCAATACCTGCCAGGGCTGCAATGAACTTGCGCTCCGCATTGCCGATGTTGGCCAACGTGTTGGGTTACCAGGCTGTCTGGTTCATTTGCGTGGGCGGGGCGGCCGCGGGGCTGGCCTGGCCTGGTGTCATTGCCTCGCTGGTGTTCGCCATCGCCACGCTGGCCCTCTCCGGCCGTCGCGCCGCCGACTTGCGCACGCTGGCGTTCGTGCTGCCGCTGGGCTTCATGGTTGACAGCACACTGGTTGCAACTGGCTGGATTTCCTACTCGCCGGCCGGACCCTTGCAATCCGTGGCGCCGATCTGGATTGCCGCGATCTGGCTGGCATTCGCCTTCACCATCAACCACTCGCTGGCCTTCCTGCAGTCGAACCGGGCACTCGCTGCCCTGCTCGGCCTGGCAGGTGGCCCCCTGGCCTACTGGGGCGCCTCCAGGGCGTTCGGAGTCATCGAATTCGGACAGCCTACGCTATTGACCCTGGCGGTCGTAGGCCTGTGCTGGGCGGTCCTGTTGCCCTTGCTGTTTACCCTGGGCACTCGCACCAGGCTGGTGGAGGCGCAAACTTGAGCGTCTTGACACTCCTCGCGCTTATCTGGCTCGTCTCCGCCCTGACCATGGCAGTGGCCTGGGTCGTGTCCATGCGCGTTGCCAACGTCGGCTACGTGGACGTGGTTTGGGCTGGCCTGATGGCGGTAGCCGCATTGATGGCCGGGACGCTGGGCGAAGGCGCGGAGTTGCATCGCGGCCTTGTCGCCGCGCTGGGGGCGCTTTGGGGAATGCGCTTGTGCCTGTACTTGCTCCAGCGCGTTCTGCACGAGCCCGAAGATGGCCGCTACCAGGCGCTCCGCCAGCAATGGCACGGCAGCCCGGCCCGGTTCTTCGTGTTCTTCCAGTTGCAGGCGGTGGTGGTCGCATTGTTCGCGCTGCCGTTCATCGCGGCTGCAGCTCATCCTGGCCGGGAATTGAATGTCTGGATCCTCATCGCGATCCTGACCTGGATCACCTCGGTCGCCGGAGAAGCGATTGCCGATCGCCAGCTGGCCCGGTTCCGTGCCGATGCGGCCAACCACGGCAAGACCTGTCGGGACGGCCTGTGGGCATGGTCGCGCCATCCAAATTATTTCTTCGAGTGGCTGCACTGGTTTACCTACGTTTTCCTCGCGGTCGGCGGCCACCTGTTCTGGCTGAGCCTGGTCGGCCCGGTCGTGATGTTCGCATTCCTGTATCGGGTAAGCGGTATTCCTTGGACCGAGGCGCAGGCATTGCGCTCGCGCGGCGACGACTACCTGCGTTACCAGCGCGAAGTGAGCGCCTTCTTCCCCCGGCCGCCACGGCGCGGCTGACCCTCGGAGTCACGATGTCCCTGATCGACCTTGTAGAACGCGGCCTGGTGCCAGACCTGCTTACCCGGCACGGCATCCGCCAGTTGTGTCGGCAGCGGCTCGCCTCGGAAGGCGACAACGACCCCACGCTTGCCGACGCGCGCTTTCGCAGCCTGCTAGCGGAGCTCCGGCATAGTCCGGTCGCCATCGAAACGGCGGCCGCCAACGAGCAGCACTACGAATTGCCGACGCGTTTCTTCCAGCTGTGCCTGGGCAAGCGCCTGAAGTATTCCAGTTGTTATTACGAGACGGGGAACGAATCCCTCGACGAGGCGGAAGAAGCCATGCTCGCCCTGTACTGCGCGCGTGCGGGGCTCGAAGATGGCCAGGACATCCTGGAGCTTGGCTGCGGCTGGGGCTCGCTGACACTTTGGATGGCCGAGCGATATCCGAATTCACGAATCACGGCGGTGTCCAATTCGGCCACGCAACGCGCGCACATCGAGGCGACGTGCGCGCAACACGGTTGGGCGCATGTCACGGTGTTGACCCGTGATGTCAACCATCTCGAGCTGAACCGGGATTCGTTCGATCGTTGCGTGTCGGTGGAGATGTTCGAACACATGCGCAACTACGACGTGTTGCTCGGCAAGATAGCCTCGTGGCTGCGGCCGGGCGGCCAACTGTTCGTGCACATCTTCTGCCACCGCAACCTGATGTATCCGTTCGAGACCACGGGCGATGACAACTGGATGGGCAGGTACTTTTTCACCGGTGGCTTGATGCCTGCGGCCGATACATTGCTGCACTTCCAGCGCGAACTGCGGATCGAGCAGCGCTGGTTGCTGCCGGGCACGCACTACCAGAAGACTTCCGACCATTGGCTTGCCAACCAGGACGCCAACCGCGACGAGGTAATGGCGGTGCTCGGCGCGGCCTACGGTCCGCAGGAAGCCGCACGCTGGCACCAGCGCTGGCGGATGTTCTGGATGTCTTGCGCCGAATTGTTCGGCTACGATGGCGGAAGCGAATGGCTGGTCGCCCACTACCGCTTCAGCAAGCCCTGAACCGGCCCGGGCCGGGATTGATTACTTGACCGTCTCGACCGGCGGCGTGGCGTCGGCTTCGGGCGTTACGTTTGTGGCCGGCTTCCCCGTCGCAACGCGAATACCCCTGGCCTTCATCCAGGCATCGAACTCGGCCGACGTCATGCGCTTGCCGTTCTGGCTCATGTCAAACCGCCACGGCGTGTTGTCATCCTTGGTAAGCGGCACGTAGGCGCCCGCGGGTGCAGCAGCGGGGCCACGGAGCCGTGCGAGCGCCTGCTCGGCGCTGACGCAATAGGGATCGGCGGGCGGGGCAACCGCCATCTCGGGTGCCACCACGGTGATGGTCGCGGCAGCCTGCGCCGGGGAAAAACAATCCGCCGCAATTACCTGCGTTGAAAAAGCGGACCCGCAAGCGAGCACCATCAAGAACTTCTTGTTCATCCTGAACTCCCATGCGTACTCGATGAAGATAGACCCGGGACGAGGCGCGAGGCAACGAAAAAGCCCGGCTTGCGCCGGGATAGCTTCTGCACCGACCGAACCATGCAACAAAGACATGACGTACAATGGAATATGGAAGAACAACTGTGACCTTGCCGGAACCGATCACGTGCAGATTCCAATTCGACCGATAGTCCTGGGCTCGCTGCTTGCATTCAGCGCGATGGCTGTTCGCGCCCAACCGAAGGGTCCGGAGGCGCCGCTGCCGATCCTTCCCGCCGCGACACCGCAATCGACCCCGATCGATCTCGCGCTGCATCCGGCGGCGGTAGCGCAATCGGCCCCAATCGATTTGCCGCTGCAGTCGGCCTCGCAGGAGCTGCAGCGCGTTGCGCGCTGGGTGATCGATTCGCGCAACAACGCCGGCCTGCCGTACCTGCTGATCGACAAGGTCAACGCCCGGGTTTTCGCTTTTAATCCCGCCGGGCAACTTCAGGGCACGGCGCCGGTGCTGCTCGGTATGGCGCGCGGTGATCGTCTGCTCGCGGCAAATGACGCGAACATGGCAGCGATGCCACCGCAGGTTCGTGTTACGCCCGCGGGCCGCTTCGTGTCGAGACTTGCCATCGACTCGCTCGGCAAGGAGCTCCTTGTTCTCGACTACGAGGCGTCGATTTCACTGCATCCGGTGGTGAAGGGAAAGCCGGCAGAACGGCGCGCCGAGCGTCTCCAGAGCGCCACGTCGCAAGACAATCGCATCTCTTTCGGCTGCATCAACGTCCCGGTGCCGTTCTACCAGGCGGTCGTCAGCCCCGCCTTCACCGCTACGAAGGGCGTCGTCTACGTTCTGCCCGAGACGGGCCCGGCGAGTGAGCTGTTCGGGTTTAACCCTGATGGCGCAGTGGCGTCCGGGGCGCAACAAAGCTCGTCAGCGCTGAACGCGCCGGCCGCCCAAACAGTTCCGGCCACGAACGCCAGATAGCCGCTTCGAGCCAGTGCGGCGTTTTCGTACGCGGCCTTCGGGATATCCAAACCATCTTCATATGTCTGTCCGGAGCAATCGGACGGGTCTCGCCGCAGCCGTTCGTACCCAGCACGGGTCCAGATAAACGAAGCCCGGCTTTCGCCGGGCTTCGACAATCGCGATGCGCTGCGATCAGCCTCGGAAAGGCCTCGGCTCCATTACCGGCTCCGGCTCGGCGGCAGGCAGTGGGCAACCGTCTGCACCAATCGCTTCTCCGGCCATCGAGCCCGGGCACTTGTCGTTGCAGTTGTTGACGCCATCACCATCGTCGTCGAGGTCGGCGCAGGTCTTCTGCGGAACCATGACCGGCTCGGGGGCCGGGACAGCTTCTGGACCGATCGGGAACAGGAACGAGAAACCGGCATAGCCATCGCTGTAATAGTCGTTGCTCACGCCTTCATCGTCCTGGTCGAACTTGGCGCCGATTTCGGCACGCAGGCTCGCATAGCCCAAGTCTTTCTGGACGCCGGCGCCAATCATCAAGCCCAGGTTGGTACCGACGCGGCTCTTGTTGAAGCCCAAAGCCTGCGGCTGCGTGCGGGTGCCGTCATGGTGCTCACTGGCTCCAACGCCCAGAGCGAGGTACGGGTTCCAGCTACGGCCTTCACTGATGAAGTGATAGCGGCCGACCAGCGACAGGGTGGTGATTTCCCAGTTGCGCTCGACAACAATGGAACTCAAGTCGCTGCCGGCGACGCCGGGGGTGTTCAGGTCCGGATTCGAATGCCACAGTTCGGCATCGATCGAGACGTTCGGGGTAATGAAACGGCCAAAACCGATCATGCCGTACAGATCGTCTGCAGCGTCACGGTCTTCGTCAAAAAAGCCGACGCCAGCGCCTGCGGTGACGTAGAAACGGTCGTCATAGTCCTGGGCCATTACGGACTGGGCCATGCTCATGCCAGCAAGCAGGGCGCAGCACAGAAGTTTCTTCTTCATGTTCAACTCCATTGTACTAATTAAAAAAGTTCACTTCGGTAAACGGCCCGGCAGATGCCATGCCATACCACTCAACGTCCGAATTCCAAAGGGGCGTTAACCGGAATATAACAACTTCACATGAACGGCACAAGAACGTTAGAGGGCGAAAAGGTCCAGGAACTCATGGACCGGGGTGGCCTGCACACGCGCTGGTTCGGCGGTCAGCGCCAGTAATCTGGCTGACCCGGTGCGCGGGCAGGTGCCCCGCCAGCGCCGAGGCACTTCTCCGGGTGCACATGAGCCCCTTCCTGGCGGCGCCTCCAGTGGCCGATGGGGTTGTCGATGGAGGCCGCCTGGGTGCTGGTGCCGTCCGTGAAGTGAACCTGAACAGAATTCCCGATGAAGCGCTCGTCCGGGTCGAAACAGCCAGCGGTGAACTTCGGGTACTCAACCAGCTCCATCCCGGTGCGCAGGGCCTCAGTGCCCGGATCGGCCGCTACCACGTCCCTGTGGTCGTCAGCAGTCAGAAGGCGACGCGGGAAGCTTGTTTGTGGCCGCCGATACGGGCATCGTGCCCACTTCCCTACGCCAGCGTATCCGGCATGACCTCCAGCCTCTATCCGCACCTGTTCGCCCCCCTCGACCTCGGCTTCTGCGTGCTACCCAATCGGGTACTCATGGGCTCGATGCATACTGGCCTTGAGGACCGCAGTCGCGATTACCCGCGCCTGGCCGCCTATTTCCGCGAACGGGCCGAAGGCGGCGTCGGCCTGATCGTGACTGGTGGCGTGTCTCCCAACCTGGTTGGATGGCTGAAGCCCTTCGCAGCCAAGCTCAGCTGGCCTTGGGAGATCCACAAGCACCGCATCGTGACCCAGGCCGTGCATGGCGCAGGCGGTCGCATCTGCCTGCAGATCCTGCACGCGGGACGCTACGGCTACCACCCGCTCACGGTATCGGCTTCACCGCTGCAAACGCCGATCAATCCCTTCAAGCCACGCGGCCTGAGCGCCTGGGGCGTCGAACGCCAGATCAAGGCGTACGTCAACTGCGCCGTGCTCGCGCGCGAAGCTGGCTACGACGGGGTCGAGGTGATGGGATCGGAGGGCTACCTGATCAATCAGTTCCTGTCGGCGCGCACCAACAAGCGCGAAGACGCCTGGGGCGGCACGCCGGAAAAACGCATGCGTTTCGCCGTTGAAATCGTCCGCCGGATCCGCGAGGCGACCGGCCCGGATTTCATCCTGATCTATCGCCTGTCTATGCTCGAACTGGTGGAGGGCGGCGAAGCCTGGCCGGAAATAGTTGCCCAGGCCAAGGCCATTGAGGCGGCGGGCGCCACCATCATCAATACCGGCATCGGCTGGCACGAGGCGCGCGTGCCGACCATCGC
>JBBRXD010000128.1:0-6477 GCA_038248775.1 Lysobacterales bacterium
AATGGCAGATCGTTGGCGTGGCCGACAAATGGAATCCGCTGCCGCGCTACTACCGCCTGATCAATGGCAGCGGTGGCGGCTTCACCGGCAGCGAAGATTACTTCCTGCCATTCCACACTGCCGTGCGCCACGAGATGGGCAATAGCGGCAACAACAACTGCAGCGGCGAAGGCCCGAAGGAACCGGGCTACCAGGGCTGGCTGAAGTCCGAGTGCGACTGGATCCAGTTCTGGTTCGAAGGTGAGTCGGCGGCTGACCAGCCGCGCCTGAAGGAGTTCCTGGCCGCGTACGTGGCCGACCAGAAGAAACTGGGCCGCTTCCCGCGCCCGATCAACGTGCGCATGGAAAACGTGATGGAGTGGATGAAGCACCTGGGCGTGGTCAGTGCCGACGCCAAGCTGTCCACCTGGCTGGCGTTTGGTTTCCTGCTGGTGTGCCTGGTCAATACGGTCGGCCTGTTGCTGGCCAAGTTCTCGGCCCGCGCCGGAGAAGTTGGCGTTCGCCGCGCCCTGGGTGCGACCAAGCGCGAAATCTTCCGTCAGTTCCTGACCGAGGCCGCCGTGATTGGCGTCGTCGGGGGCCTGATCGGCTTGCTGCTGAGCTTCGGCGGCCTGTGGCTGATCTCGATGCAATCGGAAGAGATGGCGGTCATCGCAAAAATGGATTGGGCGATGCTGGCACTCACCCTCTCGCTGTCCCTCGTCGCCAGCATCCTTGCCGGCCTGTTGCCGACCTGGCGCGCTTGCCAGGTTACGCCCGCCCTGCAGCTGAAGACGCAATAAGGAACCCAAGCCATGGCCATCCGACCCATTTTTTCATCCCTGCTGCGCAACAAGACCGGCGCATTGCTGATAGCCGCGCAGGTGGCGCTCAGCCTCGCCATCGTTGCCAATGCGCTGTACATCATCCGCGACCGCCTGGCGCTGACCGCGCGCCCGACCGGCGTGACCGGGGAGACCAACCTGTTCCGTATCGGAATCGCGCCGCTGAAGGATCCGGAGTCGCCCGAAGCCAAGCTCGCCATGCAGCAGCGCTATGCCGAAGTCCTGAAGTCGGTGCCGGGCGTGACTTCCATCGCCTGGACCAACCAGACCCCGCTATCCAGGTCTGGCTGGAACATGGGCATCACGGTTACACCCAAGCAGGCCGAGTCCACGACCAACACCGCGATGTATTTCGGACCTGATTCGATGGTCAAGACCTTCGGCTTGAAGCTGATCGAAGGCCGCGATTTCACCGCCGACGATGTCGAAGTGATCGACCCCGACACGACCCAGCGTATGGGTCGCGTGGCGATCCTGTCGCAGACGCTTGCCAAGAAGCTGTATCCGAACGAAAGCGTGGTCGGCAAGACCCTTTACATCGGCGTTGGTGCCGAGGCCCAGCCGTTCCAGGTGGTCGGCGTGGTCGAGCGCCTGCAGAGCCCATGGGCCCAGGCCGGTGAGCGCGGCGAGTTCTCCACCATCATGGCGACCCGTCGGGTGCAGGGCTATTCGATGTTCGCCGTGCGTACGGCACCGGGCCAGCGCGATCGTGTGATGAAGGAAGCCGAGGCGCTGATCGCCAAGGTGATTCCCGGACACATCGTGGTGGAAAACAAGACCATGGACCAGGACCGCTTCGACATCTATCGCAATGATCGGGCGATATCGTGGATGCTGATCGCGGTGACGATATTGTTGCTACTGGTCACCGGCAGCGGCATCGTCGGCATGGCCACTCTCTGGGTAAACCAGCGGCGCAAGCAGATCGGCGTCCGCCGGGCCCTGGGCGCGCGCAAGGTCGACGTGCTGCGCTACTTCATCACCGAGAACTTCATCATCACCACCGGCGGCGTCGTGGCCGGGCTGCTGCTGGCAGTGGGCCTGAACCAGTTGCTGGTCAGCCAGCTGGAGCTGACCAAGCTGCCGCTTGGCTATCTGGCCGTGGGCTCGCTGGTTCTGTGGCTGGTAGGCATTGCGGCCGTGTACGGCCCGGCCTTCCGCGCCTCGTCCATCTCGCCGGCCATCGCCACGCGCAGCGCGTGACGGTACGCTAGGCACATGCCTACGGTACTGGTCATCGATGACAACCCCTCGGTCGCCACGGCGCTCGAGGTGTTGTTGTCACTGCAAGACATCAACACGCTGCGCGCGCTGTCCCCCGAACAAGGGTTAGCGTTGCTCGACTGCAACGACGTTGACCTGGTCGTACAGGACATGAATTTTTCCGCCGATACCACCTCGGGTGAAGAAGGCGTGGCACTGTTTCGTGAGATCCGACAGCGCCATCCCGACCTGCCGGTGATCCTGTTAACCGCGTGGACGCACCTGGACGCGGCGGTAGACCTGATCAAGGCGGGCGCGGCGGACTACCTGGCCAAGCCGTGGGATGACCGCAAGCTGGTCGCCGCGGTCGAGAACCTGATTGAACTGGGCCAGGCCAGTCGCGAGCTGCGACGCCGCGTGCAGCGCGACGCGCGCCAGCGCCGTGACCTTGAGAAAAACTTCGACCTGCGTGGTTTCATCTGGAACGATCCGGTGACCGAACGGGTGCTGAGCCTGGCCTGCCAGGTGGCGCGCGCCGACGTGCCGGTGCTGGTCACCGGCCCCAACGGTGCGGGCAAGGAACGCATCGCGGAAATCATCCAGGCCAACTCCACCGTGCGCAACGGCCCCTTCGTCACACTCAATTGCGGCGCGCTGCCGTCGGAGTTGATCGAGGCGGAATTGTTCGGCGCCGATGCCGGTGCCTATACCGGTGCCAGCAAAGCGCGCGAGGGGAAATTCGAGGCGGCCGATGCCGGCACTTTGTTCCTGGATGAAATCGGCAACCTGCCGCCCGCGGGCCAGATGAAATTGCTGCGCGTGCTGGAGACTGGCCGCTTCGAGCGGCTCGGGTCCAATCGCGAACGACAGGTCAAGGTACGCGTGATCAGCGCGACCAACGCGGACCTGTCGGCGATGATCCGCGCCGGTACCTTTCGTGAAGACCTCTACTACCGATTGAACCTGATAGAACTCAGGCTGCCTGCGTTGGCGGAACGACCGGGCGACATCCTGCCGCTGGCCGAACACTTTCTCGCTCTGGGAAAGTCGCTCGCCGAAGCATCGCGCCAGGCGTTGTTGCGCCATGCGTGGCCAGGCAACGTGCGCGAACTGAAGAACACCTTGCAGCGCGCCTGCCTGCTGTCGCCGGGCCCGGTCATCGCGCCTGCCGATCTGGGCTTGCCTTCAGCCACGACCTCGGCGCCGGCATTCGCGGCCACCGACGCCGAGCCCGATCGCGAGGCCATCGAAAGCGCCCTTGCCCGTGCAGCCGGCGTCGTTTCGCAGGCCGCCAGCGAACTCGGCCTCAGCCGCCAGGCGCTGTACCGGCGCATGGACCGCCTCGGCATCTCGCGCCCCTGACCATGGCTGCCGACCGTCGCAGTTTCTCCCTGGCAGCCAGATTCTCCGCACTCGTCGCGTTGTTGGTGGTGGTGTCAGTGCTCATCACCTTGCTGCTCGCGCATTGGTTCGTCGACAGCCCGGTACTGGTCGGCTGCCTCGCGCTGTTGATCCTGTTTCCCCTGGCCCTGTGGCTGGTTCGCCAGCAATTCAAGCCGATGCTTTCACTGTTCCGCGCGCTCACCGGAACTGTCAGCAGTTATCGTGATGGGGATTTTTCCTTCAGCCTGCGCTGGCCCAAGCACGACGAACTCAACGACCTGGTGCAAGCGCATAACGAGTTGGGAGACGTCCTGCGCGAACAGCGCCTGGGCCTGGTGCAACGCGAACTGCTGCTCGACACCATGGTCCAGAACACGCCGGTGGCGATGCTGCTGGTTGTCGAGCCAGGCCCGATCGTGTACGCCAACCTCGCCGCGCGGCAACTGCTCAACCAAGGTCGCAAGCTGGAGGGCCACAACCTCGATTCGATCGTCAGCAAGGCGGCGGCGCCTCTTCGCGATGCGCTCGATCGCGGCGGCGATGGCTTGTTTTCCGTCGGCAGCGACGATGAGGAAGAAATCTACCACCTCGCCCGGCGCAGTTTCCGCCTGAACGGACGCGCGCATGAATTGTTTTTGCTGCGACAGATCACCGTGGAACTGCGCCGCCAGGAAGTGCAGACCTGGAAGAAGGTTATCCGCGTGATCAGCCACGAATTGAACAATTCGCTGGCGCCGGTGGCATCGCTGGCGCATTCGGGTAGCGAGCTGGTGCGCCGCGGGCAATTGGAAAAACTGCCCGATATCCTGGCTATCATCGAAGAACGCGCCCGCCACCTGGAAGGCTTCATCCGCGGCTATGCCCACTTCGCCAAGTTGCCGATGCCGCGCAGCGAGGCAATTCGCTGGCCGGAGTTCGTGGCACGCCTGCACAGCCAGATTCCGTTCGCAGTGGATGGCGAGCTGCCCGCCGAATCGGCGCACTTCGACATCGCGCAGATGGAACAGGCCCTGCTGAACCTGCTCAAGAACGCCCATGAATCGGGTTCCGCCGCCGACGATGTCAGCCTGCGGGTACGCCAACAGGCCAGCTTGCTACGCATCGAAGTAATGGACCGCGGCAGCGGCATGAGCGACGCGGTGTTGTCGAATGCGCTGGTACCTTTCTATTCGACCAAGCGCAGCGGCACAGGCCTGGGCCTGGCCCTGGCCCGCGAAATCGCCGAAGCGCACGGCGGCCGGATCAGCTTGGGCAATCGCGAAGGCGGCGGTCTGTCGGTGGCGATGGTACTGCCGTGCTGATGGGTCGGATTACTTTTTCTTCGGCCGCTGCCAGGCGGGAATGCTGTGCTGGCGGCCACGCGCGACGGTGAGCTCGCCTTCGGGCGCATCGCGGGTGATCACCGAACCAGCGCCAATCGTTGCTTCGCTGCCAATCGTTACCGGCGCCACCAGGGCTGAATTGGAACCGATGAAAGCCCCGTCGCCAATCGTGGTGGTGGCTTTGTTCACGCCGTCGTAGTTGCAGGTGATGGTGCCAGCGCCGATATTCACGCGGGAACCGATTTGCGCATCGCCCAGGTAACTCAGGTGGTTGGCTTTCGAGCCCTTGCCCAGGCGCGCCTTCTTGGTTTCGACGAAGTTGCCGATATGCACGCCATCCGCGAGTTCGGTGCCGGGACGCAGCCGGGCGTAAGGACCAATGCTGCAGTTTGCACCGGCGATCGCGCCATCGATGTCGCAATGCGCATGCACTCGCGTACCCACGCCAAGTCGCGCATTGCTGATGCGGCAGAACGGACCAACTCGTGTGCCCGCCCCCAATTCAACCTCGCCCTCGAAAATGACGTCGACATCAACCTCAACATCCTCGCCCACGCTCACATTGCCACGAATCTCAACCCGCGCCGGATCTGCAAAACGGACGCCTTGCAATGCCAGCGCACGCGCAGCACGCGACTGGAATGCCCGCTCGAGCGTCGCCAGTTGCCACGCGTCATTGGCGCCTTCGGTCTCCACGGAATCGGCGAGCCGGACCACGCTGGCGGCAAACCCTTCAGCGGCCGCCATCGCGAAAACGTCGGTGAGGTAATACTCGCCCTGCGAGTTGCCGTTGCGCAGTCCTGCGAGCCATCCGCGCAGGCGTGACGCATCGGCGAGAATGATGCCGGTGTTCACCAGCCGGATCGCAGTTTGTTCGGCAGTGGCATCTTTTTGTTCGACAATGGCAGCGACACGGCCGTGCCCGTCCAGCAGCAACCGACCATAACCCTGGGGATTGGCGAGTTCGGCCGCAAGCACCCCCAGCACGCCCGCGGACTCCAGCAGGATTCGCAGGCTTTCGCTTCGGATCAAGGGCACATCGCCATACAATACCAGCACGCGCGAGTCATCGGGAATCCCGGGCATGGCCTGCTGCACCGCGTGGCCGGTGCCCATTTGGCTTGCTTGTTCGGCCCACAGCAGGTCGGGCTGCGCGGCAAAAGCAGTTTGCACCTGGTCGCTGGCATGGCCGTGAACGATGTGGATCGCATCGGGGTTCAAGGCCCGCGCCGCATCAATCACGTGCCCGAGCATCGGCTTGCCGGCAATCGCCTGCAGCACCTTGGCCCGCCTCGATTTCATCCGCTTGCCCTCGCCCGCGGCGAGGATCACGACATGCAGGGCTAGGCTCATGCTCGGTTCTCCATGGCCATAGTATCGGCGGCGATGTGGGAGCGGCCTTGGCCGCGCAGATTTAAGGGCATCGCGGCCAAGGCGCGACCCAATGCCTAGTAGCTAAGAAGTCTAAAGCCATGCTGGTCAAGGTGTCTGGCGTATTGAGGAATGGCGTGACCGCTAAAGACATCGCGCTGGCAGTGATTGGCAAGATCGGTACGGCTGGTGGTACGGGTTTCTGTATCGAGTTCGCAGGCTCGGCGATCCGTGGCTTGTCCATGGAAGGTCGTATGACAGTGTGCAATCTGGCAATTGAAGCAGGTGCGCGCGCGGGCATCATCGCAGCGGACGACACGACCGTGGCCTACCTGGAAGGGCGTTTGTACGCACCGAAGGGCGCGGATTGGAAT
>JBBRXD010000129.1:0-6446 GCA_038248775.1 Lysobacterales bacterium
AGATGCCCGGCGATACGTGGCAGCGTTTCGCCAACCTGCGCGCCTACTATGGTTTCATGTGGGGGCACCCGGGCAAGAAGTTGTTGTTCATGGGCCAGGAATTCGCCCAGCCCGACGAATGGAACCACGACGCGGAATTGCCCTGGCATCTGCTCGATCACGCGGCGCATGCCGGTGTGCAGGCGTTGGTGCGCGACCTCAACCACCTGTATCGCGATGTGCCGGCGCTGCACGCGCTCGATTGCGAGGCCGCGGGTTTCGAGTGGCTGGTGTCGGATGATGCCGAGCAGTCGGTATTCGCCTGGGCGCGACACGACGGCCTGGGCGGCACGGTGCTGGTGGTGAGCAACTTCACCCCGGAACCGCGTCGCGCTTATCGTCTTGGCGTTCCGGCCGGTGCTGGCCATTGGCGCATCGCACTGGACACCGACGAAGTGCGTTACGGCGGCAGCGGCATGGTCGCGCCGCCGGCTGGCCGGGCTGGCCATGCGCAGCTTCATGCACAAGCCGTTGCCTGCCATGGCCGCGACCAATCACTCTTGCTGGACCTGCCGCCACTGGCGACCCTATTCCTGTTGCCCGCCTGAGTCTTTTCCGAATGATCGAGACCCGACCGATGCAGGAAGGACGCCACGAGCCGATGGGCGCTTCAGCGCGCGATGGTGGCGTCAACTTCGCGGTGTTCTCGCAGCACGCCGAAAGCATCGAGGTGTGCGTGTTCGACGCTGCAGGCCTCGTTGAGTTGGCGCGGCATCGCTTGCACGGTCCGCACGACGGCGTCTTCCATGGCTTCCTGGCCGATGTGGGGCCAGGGCTGGTTTACGGCTTGCGCGCGCACGGTCCGTATCGCCCCGAAGCAGGCCACCTGTTCAACCCACGCAAGCTGCTGCTAGACCCGTATGCGCGCGAGATCATCGGCAAGTTCCAGTGGCATCCCGGCAACCACGGTTACACCCTGGGCGATGCGCAGGGCATCCGTACGCCCGACCCGCGCGACAACGCCGGCGTCGCGCTCAAGGCGCGGGTGGCGCAAGCCGATAGTCCCGCGCCGGGCTGGTTCAATGCGCCGCGGCATCGCGACGCCGATGTTGTCCTGTATGAAGTGCACGTAAAAGGATTTTCCAAAACCTTTCCGGGCGTTCCCGAAAACCTCCGCGGCACCTACGCGGGCTTGGCCCATCCGGCGGCCATCGCGCACTTCAAGTCGCTGGGTGTCACCACGCTGTCGCTGCTGCCCGTGCAGTATTGCGTGGACGAAGGGAACCTGGCCGAGCGCGGCCTGGTCAACTACTGGGGTTACAACACGCTCGGTTTCTTCTGCCCCGATCCGCGGCTCGCGCAGCAGCCTGCCGACCCGACGGCGGTCATCGCCGAATTCCGGCAGATGGTGGATCAGTTGCATCGGCACGGACTGGAAGTGGTGCTGGACGTGGTCTACAACCACACGCCCGAAGGTAGCGAGCTCGGGCCGACACTCAGCTTTCGCGGACTCGACCACGCCAGTTGGTATCGCCTGATGCATGAAGACCGCAGCCGCTGCGAAAACCTGACCGGCTGCGGCAATACCTTGAATGTTTCGCATCCGAAGGTGATGCAGTTCGTGCTCGACTCCTTGCGTTACTGGGTTCGCGAAATGGGCGTGGACGGATTTCGCTTCGACCTGGCGCCGGTGCTGGGCCGCACCGGGCATGGTTTTGATCCGTGCGCACCGTTTTTCCATGCCTTGCGCCAGGATCCGATCCTGGCCCGCGCGCGATTGATCGCCGAGCCTTGGGATGCAGGTCCGCAGGGTTACCAGGTCGGGCGATTCCCTGGCCGCTTCCAGGACTGGAACGACACGTTCCGCGATGCGGTGCGCGGCTACTGGCTGCGCCAGGGCGTGGACCGTGGCGCGTTTGCGCGCCGCTTCACTGCGTCCGATGACCTGTTCCGCCATCGCAGCCCGCAGGCATCGGTCAACTTCATCAGCGTGCACGACGGTTTTACCCTGGCCGACCTCACCAGCTATTCGCGCAAGCACAATCAGGCCAATGGCGAGGACAATCGTGACGGCCGCGACGACGAGCTGTGCGGAAATTTCGGCGTCGAGGGCGAGACATCCGACGCCAACATCCTTGAACGCCGCCGACGGGTACGCCGCGCCATGATGGCCACGCTGCTGCTGGCCCAGGGCACGCCGATGCTGTGCGCCGGTGATGAGATCGGCAACAGCCAGCAAGGCAACAACAACGCCTACTGCCAGGACAATCCGACCGCGTGGCTGGACTGGGAACACGCCGACCTCGAGTTCCGGGACTATGCCGCCCGCCTGCTGGCCTTGCGACGCGACGAGCCGCTGTTGCATCACGACCGTTGGTTCGCTGCCTCGGCCAATGCGCAATCGGCGTGCGTGCATTGGCAGTTGCCCAATGCTGGAGACATCCAGATCAAGGACTGGCATGACGTGGGCGCGCATGCGCTGGCCTGCGTTGTGTCGTCGGCAGCCGCAGACGCCTCGCTTGCGCAGGCACTGATGCTGCTGTTCAATCCCGATCCTGAGGAAGCAAGTTTCGCGCTCGCCCCCGGTACCTGGACGCTGTTGCTCGACTCCACCAGTACCCTGCCCGGTGAAGGCGCAGCCTTGTCGGGCTGGGCGCGGGTTCCGGCGCGATCCTTGCTGGTACTGCGACAGGCGAACGCGCTCAAGAGCCGCACACCCTCCCCTTTTTCCGACGAAGCACGCCCATGAAACTCGACCAACGGCGCTCAGGCGTCCTGCTGCATATCACGTCCCTGCCCGGTCCCTATGGCATCGGCGATTTCGGGCCGGCTGCCTATCAATACATTGACTGGCTGGCTGCAGCCGGACAACGAATCTGGCAGGTGTTGCCGACCACGCCGGTCGGGCCGTGCGACTCGCCCTACCAGAGCGTGTCGGCCTTCGCCGGCAGCCCCTTGATGGTCGCGCTGGAACCCTTGATCGGGCACGGCTGGTTACCCGCACCGGAACTGAGCGCCGATTTATTCGACAGCAAGCGCGTGGACTACGGTCGCGTCATTCCCTGGCGCACGCGACAATTGCGACTTGCCGCGGCAGGATTCTTCGCACGTGCCAGCCAGGCGCAGCATTCTGAATTCGAGCTATGGCGCCAGGTCCAGGCCTATTGGCTAGCCGACTATTCGCTGTTCATGGCGTTGGAGTCCGCGCATGGCGGCAAGCCGTTCTGGGAATGGGACGCGCCGCTGCGGTCGCGTGATCAGGCGGCACTGGAAGCTGCGCGGCAACAGCACGTTCAAGAAATGGCTTTCTGGGATTTCGTGCAGTGGTGCTTCGACACTCAATGCGCTGCCTTGCGCGCCTACGCTGCGTCGCGCGACGTGGCGATTCTCGGTGACCTGCCCATCTTCATCGCGCACCACAGCGCCGATTGCTGGGCACGGCCCGACTTGTATTACCTGGATGAAAACTTCCAGCCCACCGTTGTTGCCGGCGTGCCACCCGATTCGATGGGACCGTTGGGACAACGCTGGGGCAATCCCCTGTATCGCTGGGATCGCATGGCCGCGGAGAATTTTTCCTGGTGGACCGCCCGCGTGAGGCGCGCGCTTGAACAGGCCGACATCCTGCGCATCGACCACTTCCGCGGCTTCGCCGGCTATTGGGAAATTCCTGCCAGCAGTCCTACCGCCGTCGAAGGGCGCTGGGTGCCGGCACCGGGCAAGGAACTGTTCGCGGCCATCGCATTGGCACTGGGCGAGCTGCCGATCGTTGCCGAAGACCTTGGGCTGATCACGCCCGATGTGATCGAGCTTCGCGATGGTTGCGGTTTTCCGGGCATGCGCATCCTGCAGTTCGCCTTTGGTGGTGATGGCGACCACGAATTCCTGCCACACAATTACAGCCGCGAGACCGTGGTTTATGCCGGTACGCATGACAATGAAACCGTGCGCGGCTGGTGGCAGAACGCCCCGTCGCACGAGCGCCATTTCGCCGAGGTGTATCTGAATGCGAGCGCCGGCGATTGCCATTGGCGAATGATCCAGGCTGGCTGCAATTCGGTCGCATGCATGGCGATCTGCCAGATGCAGGACGTGCTGGGCCTGGATGGCAGCCATCGCATGAATTTGCCCGGCACGACCGAGGGCAACTGGTCATGGCGCTTCGACTGGCAGATGGTCGGTCCCGAACATGCGCAAACGCTCGGCCGGATCACCGCTGCCAGTGGGCGCGGCCCGTTCGGGCTGATCGGCTAGGCGACACCTGTCCATGGCCACGACACCTTTTGGCTGGGCGGTCCTCGGCCCGGGCCGCATCGCCCATCGATTTGCCGAGGCGGTACAGCGACTGCCTGGCATGGAACTGGTGGCCGTGCAGGCTCGCAACGTCGATCGCGCCCGCGCCTTTGCCGGGAAATGGGCGCCCGGGCAGGACGTGGCGCTGGTTGCCGACATTGATCGCCTGCTTCGCGACGAGCGCGTGCACGGCGTGTACATTGCCACGCCGCACGCCTTCCACGCAGACGCCGCGCACGCCTGCCTGGCCGCGGGAAAACCGGTTCTGTGCGAGAAGCCACTGACGGTCAACCAGACGCTGGCCGGTGAACTGATCGAACTGTCACGCCGGCAACAGGTCTTCCTGATGGAAGCCCTGTGGACCCGGTTCCTGCCCATCTACGCGGTGGTTGGGCAGTGGCTGGCATCGGGTGCGATCGGACGGATCCGCGGACTGCAGTGCAACTTTTCTTTCAGCGTTCCCTTTGATGCAACGAACCGGTGCTTCGACCCCGCGCAGGCAGGCGGCGCGGTGCTCGATATCGGCATCTATCCGCTGTCGATGACCCAGTGGTGCCTGCAGCAGGCCAACGGCGCGCGTCCGGAACTGGAAAGCATCCACGCCACTGGCGTACTTGCGCCAACCGGCGTTGACCAGCGATTTACCGCCAGCCTGCAGTTTGCCGATGGCGTGGTTTCCCAGGTGATGTGCGGCTTCGACGGCCCCGGCGAAAACAGCTTGCTCGTGTTTGGCGAAACCGGAATCATCACCGTGGCTTCGCGGTTCTGGGAAGCGACGCGCGCAACCTTGCAATCGAAGGACGGCGGCATCATCAGCGAGGAACGCACGTTCGCGATCAATGGTTTCGAGGGACAGATTCTGGAAGCGGTCGGCTGCATCGCCCGTGGCGAAATCGAAAGCCAGGTCGTGTCGCACGACGACACGCTCCAGGTAACCCGGTGGATGGATGCCATCCGCAGCCAGCTTGGCGTGGTCTATCCCTTTGAATAGCCAGGCCACCGCAAGCATCCTGCCGCGCCCGCGGCTGGTGATGCTGGCCTGGCCGCTGATGGCCGAACTGGTGTTGGGCTTCGGCGTGGGCCTGCTCGGCCTGTGGTTGGCGTCCCGCGAATCGGACGCAGCATCGGCGGCGTTTGCCTTGTCCAACCAGGTACTGGGTGCGTTCTTCCTCTTGTTTCGCGTGGTCAGCATGGGCGTAAGCGTGGTGATCACACAGAACCTCGGTGCTGGCCATGTAGCCGGAGCGCACCAGGTGGCGCGCGCTGCGCTGGGCGCAAGCACCTGGCTTGGCCTGGGCGCCGCGCTGGTGGTCTTTGCCGGCGCCGGCCCCCTGCTCGGCTTGCTGGATGCGCCGGCCGCTGTGCGCGCGCTGGGCCAGCCCTACCTGCAGATGCTGGCCTTCGCGCTGCTGCTCGACGCCTACAACGCCACCATGTCTTCGGTGTTGCGCGCGCACCTGCGAACCCGCGAGGCAATGTTCAACATCCTCGCGATGCATGCCCTGCACCTGGCTTTGTGCGTGCCGCTGATGCGCGGCTTTGGCCCCGTGCCCGCGCTGGGCCTGCCGGGGTTCGCACTGGCCATGGCGATCAGTCGCGCCTTCGGCATGACCGTGCACCTGTGGCTTTGGCGCCGACATCTACACCTGCACACGCAAGCGAGCGACTGGTGGCGACTGCGCGCCGAGCGACTGGGCCCGGTGCTGCACATCGGCTTGCCGGGGGCTGCTGAAATGGTGGCGTATCGCCTCGCCATGCTGGTTTCGCTGGCCGTGGTATCTGGCATGGGCACACTGCAGTTGGCCACGCACACCTATGCTTCGCAATTGATGAACCTGGTCGTTCTGTTTGCGGTGGCGATCGGTTTTGCCGGCGAGATTCTGGTGGGGCACCAGATCGGCGCGGGACAGTTGCACCACGCCAATCGCATGGTCCGGCGCAGCCTCGGCCTGGGGTTGGCCGTGTCGGTCGTGATGGCGACATTGGCCGCGTCCACCGCGCCGTGGACCCTGCAGTTGTTCACGCGCGACCCCGACATCATCGCCACGGCGACGACGCTGCTCTGGATCACGGTGATGATCGAGCCGGGTCTTACTTGCAACATCGTGCTGATCAATGCCCTGCGCGCGTCGGGTGACGCGCGCTTCCCGGTGATGGTGGGCGCGGGGTCGATG
>JBBRXD010000130.1:0-6411 GCA_038248775.1 Lysobacterales bacterium
CCCTTCCCCTCCCCCTCTGTGTTTGGGGGGGGGCGCTGTGGGGGGCGGGCGGTGTGGGGGCCCGCCTGGGCCCGCTATTTTTTTCCTTGTCTCACCTCTCGGCCCACGGCCCGCTCCCACAAAGGCCGCTCCCACAAACAGCGCTGGTCCCATCAGGCGGTCATGGAACGGGCGACGGCTTCGGCGACCTTGATGCCATCCACGCCTGCGGACAGGATGCCGCCGGCATAGCCCGCGCCTTCGCCGGCCGGATACAGGCCGCGCACGTTGATGCTTTGGCAATCGTCGCCGCGCTGGATCCGCAAGGGCGATGAGGTGCGTGTCTCGACACCGGTCAACAGCGCGTCATCCATCGCGAAGCCACGGATCTGCTTGTCGAAGGCGGGCAAGGCTTCGCGAATCGCCTCGATGGCATAGGCGGGCAAGCAGTCGTCGAGTTCGCCCAGGCGCACGCCGGGCGTATACGAATTCAAGACCGATCCCAACTGCGAGGAGGGTCGGCGCGCCAGGAAATCGCCCACGCGCTGCGCCGGCGCATCGTAGTTGCAGCCCCCGGCTTCGTAAGCGCGCGATTCCCAGTGTCGTTGCAAGGCGATGCCCGCGAGGGGTCCGCCCCCAGGTGCATGCGCGAGGAAATCTTCCGGCGAGATGCCGACCACGATACCCGCGTTGGCGTTGCGCTCGTTACGTGAATACTGGCTCATGCCATTGGTCACCACGCGCCCCGGTTCGGACGCCGCGGCAACGACCGTGCCGCCCGGGCACATGCAGAAGCTGTAAACCGATCGACCATTGCTGCAGTGATGTACCAGCTTGTAATCCGCCGCGCCGAGCAGCGGATGTCCCGCCTGGGTCCCAAACCGGCGTTCGTCGATCAACGATTGCGGATGTTCGATCCGAAACCCGATCGAAAAAGGCTTGGCTTCCATGAACACGCCACGCCTGTCCAACATCTCGAAGGTGTCACGCGCGCTATGCCCGACTGCCAGCACCACGTGGTCGGTACGAATGGTTTCGCCATTGGCCAGGGTGACGCCGCGGACCTGGCCGTTTTCGATCTGCAGGTCATCCACCCGGCTGCCGAAACGGAACTCGCCACCGAGGGCCTGGATGGACGCGCGCATGTGTTCGACCATCGTCACCAGCCGGAAGGTGCCGATATGCGGCTTGTTGACGGTGAGGATTTCTTCCGGCGCGCCGGCCCGCACGAATTCGGTCAGCACCTTTCGGCCGTGGTGTTTCGGATCCCTGATCTGGCTGTAAAGCTTGCCGTCCGAAAACGTGCCGGCGCCGCCTTCGCCGAATTGCACGTTCGACTCGGGGTCGAGCACGTGCTTGCGCCACAGGCCGAAAGTATCGACCGTGCGTTCGCGCACCGCCTTGCCGCGCTCCAGGATGATCGGGCGAAAGCCCATCTGCGCCAGCAGCAAGCCGGCGAACAGGCCGCAGGGACCGGTGCCGATGACGACCGGGCGCATCGCGAGTCCGGGCGGGGCCTTGGCCACGAACTGGTAGCTGGTGTCGGGGCGCGGGCCAATCTTTGCGTCAGCGCGGGCGCTCTTCATCACCGCATCGTCGTCAAGGACATCAAGGTCCAGGGCGTAGATCAGCATGATGGCGCCACGCTTGCGCGCGTCGTAGCTGCGCTTGTAAACCGTCAGCCCGCGCAACTCCTCGTCACGAAGACCCAGGCGCGCCAGCACCGCCGCCCGAAGTGCTTCGGGCGGATGGTCGAGCGGCAGTTTCAGATCGTTGAGTCGCAGCAAGCGATGTCGGCGCTAGCCGCCCCTTCGAGGTTCAGGCAGCGCTGCGGGTTGCCGGCTTCTTGGCTGCCGGTTTGCTGACGGCCGCCAACTTGCGCGGTGCCGCTTTCTTGCTGGCCTTGCGCGCAACTGCCTTTTTCGGCGCAGCGCTGCTGGTCGTCTTGGCAACGACCTTCTTTGTCGCAGTCTTCTTGTTCGCCGATTTTTTTGCAGCGACTTTCTTCGTGGTCTTCTTCGCAGTGACCTTTTTCGTCGCTTTCTTCGCGGCGGGCTTCTTCAATGGCGCGGCGCCATTGCCAGCGACCGCCTTCGCGGCCTTCTTCGCCACGACCTTCTTGCCGAATCGACCGCGCTGCGGACGTACCGGTGCAGCCAGCAGGATCGCTTCGCATTCTTCCAAGGTCAGCGTCTTGGGATCGCGATCCTTCGGAATCTTGCCGTTCTTCTCGCCGTCGGTGATGTAGGCGCCGTACTTGCCATTGAGCACCTGGACCTCGGTGTCCGGGAAGGTCTTGATCAGGCGGTTGGCGATCAATTCCTCGCGGGCACGGATGAGCTCGGCGGCGCGCGGGTATTCAATCTTGTACGGATCGTCTTCCTTGCCCAGCGAAGCATAAGTTTCGCCACGCTTGGCGAAGGGGCCGAAGCGACCAATCGCGACGGTCAGGTCCTTGCCGTCCAACTGGCCGACGACGCGCGGCAGCGTGAACAGCTTCAGCGCGTCATCCAGCGAGATCGTATAGATGCTTTGCCCGGCCCGAAGGGAGGCGAAGCGCGGCTTGATCTCGTCGTCGGGACCGCCGATCTGCGCGATCGGTCCGAACTTGCCCAGGCGCACGATGACCGGACGACCTGAGTCCGGGTCGGTACCCAGCGGGCGATCGCCACCCGGGCGTTCGACGTCGCCGGCATCGGCAATGGCCTTCTTGAACGGACCCCAGAATCTTTCCAGCAGCGGCACCCAGTCTCCCTCGCCGCGCGACACCGCATCGAGCTCGTCTTCGAGCTTG
The DNA here is from genome assembly GCA_038248775.1 of Lysobacterales bacterium. Taxonomy (GTDB): domain Bacteria; phylum Pseudomonadota; class Gammaproteobacteria; order Xanthomonadales; family Xanthomonadaceae; genus Arenimonas. The sequence continues at coordinate 2,774 of JBBRXD010000130.1, forward strand.
GCGGTGAAGTCGTAATCGACGTAGCGCATGAACTGCCCGGTCAGGAAGTTGATGACCGCGCGGCCCACGTCGCTGGGGCGGAAGCGCTTGTTGTCGAGCTGCACGTAGTCGCGGAACAGCAGCACCTGGATGATGCTGGCGTAGGTGGACGGTCGGCCAATGCCGAACTCTTCCAGCGCCTTGACCAGGGATGCTTCGGAAAAGCGCGGTGGCGGCTCGGTGAAATGCTGGTCGGTGTGGATGGCGGTCAGTGGGATGTTCTGGCCGAGCTTCATCAGCGGCAGCTTGCGACCTTCGTCCTCATCCTCAGCGGCTTTGCTGTCCTTGCCTTCTTCATAGACGGCGAGGAAGCCCGGGTCGAGCACGGTGGTGCCGCTGGCGCGGAAGCTGTGCTCGCTGCCGGCAGCCAACTCGACCGAGACGGTATTCAATGTGGCCGGCACCATTTGTGATGCTACCGCGCGTTTCCACACAAGCTCGTACAGCCGCCTTTCGTCATCGCCCAGGAACTTCGCAACACTCGCTGGCGTGCGCAGCGCCGAGGTCGGACGAATCGCCTCATGCGCTTCCTGCGCATTCTTCGACTTGGTCTTGTACACGTTCGGCTTATCCGGCACCGCATGGGTACCGAAGTCGCGCGCGATCACATCGCGCAATTCAGCCAGGGCGTCGTCGGAAATATGCGTGGAGTCGGTACGCATGTAGCTGATCAGGCCAACCGTGCCTTCATCGCCCAGCGCGAAACCTTCATACAGCTTCTGCGCCACGCGCATGGTGCGGCTGGTGGTGAAGCCAAGCTTGCGTGCGGCTTCCTGTTGCAGGGTGGAGGTGATGAACGGCGGCGAGGGGCGACGCTTGCGTTCCTTGCTGGTGACGTCGGTAACGTGCAGCGCATCGCCGGCCGCCTGGGTGACTCGGACGCGGGCGGCTTCGGCCGACTTGCCGTCGGTGACGGTGAACTGTTCGAATTTCTGGCCGTCGAGTTTTACCAGGCGAGCGGTGAAGGCCTGCTGCGGATGCGCAAGCTCGGCTTCCATCGACCAGTATTCGCGGGCGATGAAGGCTTCGATTTCTTCTTCGCGCTCGACGATCATGCGCAGCGCGGGCGATTGCACGCGGCCGGCAGACAGGCCGCGCTGCACCTTGCGCCACAGCACCGGCGACAGGTTGAAGCCGACCAGGTAGTCCAGGGCGCGGCGCGCCTGCTGGGCGTCGACCAGGTTGCCGGCGATCTTGCGTGGATGGTCCACCGCCTCGCGGATGGCGCGCGGCGTGATTTCGGTAAACACCACCCGGTGCACGACCTTGTCCTTCAACAGGCCGCGCTCCTTCAGGATCTCCGCGATGTGCCAGCTGATCGCCTCGCCTTCGCGGTCCGGGTCAGTTGCCAGGTAAATGGCCTCCGCGCCCTTGGCGGCCTTGGACAGCGCCTCGACATGCTTTTCGTTCTTCTCGATCAGCTCGTAGCGCATCGCGAAGTTGTGGTCGGGGTCGACCGCGCCTTCCTTGGGAACCAGGTCGCGGACATGGCCATAGGACGCCAGGACGGTGAAATCCTTGCCCAGGTACTTGTTGATCGTCTTGGCCTTGGCGGGCGATTCGACGATTAGCAGGTTTTTGGCCATGTACTGCGGATGCTCCGGCGGAGGACGTGAACGGGGGGCGTAGAAGGGAAAGCCCGCGATCAAGCGGGCCTCCCTTTTTATTAAGTGGGCCTGAGGGCCGAGGCTGTCAAGCCTGATCTGAATCGAGCAAAGTATCAGCCTGTAATGAGACGGACGATGCTGGCAGTTTTTGTGGGAGCGGCTTTGGCCGCGATGGGCTCAGGGAATCGCGGCCAAGGCCGCTCCCACACAAGGCCGCTCCCACACAAGGCCGCTCCCACACAAGGCCGCTCCCACATTTAATTTATGGGTTCGGGGTCGTCGCCGAACATCTGGTTTTCCATCCAGGCGAAGGCTGCCTCTGCCCCGGGCTGGTTGAACAGGACCATCAGCACGACCCACTTCAAATCGTCCAGGTCCACCTCGTCCTGGTCCAGGGCCATGGCCCGGTCCAGCGCCAACTCGCGCTGGTCGGCATCAAGCACGCCGTGTTGTTCCAGGAACATCAGGAAGCCCAGGCACTCGCGGTCCAGCCGGTCCAGCTCGGCTTCCACATAGACGCGTACCGGCCCGTTCGCGCGCGGATTGGCCAGCGTCGGGCGCTGGTTGGCGAGCGCGTCGAGCCAGTCGAAGGCCTTGCTGATTTCAGTGGGGCTGAAGCCGGCCTGGATCAGGCCGTGCTGGAGAGAGTCGCGATCGCGGACGGCGTCGGGGTCGTCGTAGAAGTAGTTTTCGAACAGGTAGAGCAGTACGTCGAGTATGGTTTCTTTCATCACCCTTCCGCATGCGCCGAACGTCGGCGCGCCGAGAAAAGTTCAGGAACGACGGCTGAAGCGACCGTGTGCGGCACTGATCTTCCCGTCAAGTTCCATGGCCAGCAGCATGGCCGACAGGGGTCCGAGCGTCAATCCCGTACGTTGTGACAGTTGGTCCAGATTCACAGGGTCGTGGCCGATGGCTGACAGTAGTTGTTGTTCATCGCTTCGGGATAGGGAGGCAAATGCGCCTGCGAACAAGGTGCCTTGCCGGCCCGGCTTGCCTGCCCGTGACTGGATTGATTCCTCTGCAGCCAGGCGGCCGCGCAACTCCCCTGCGAGTCTGTCCGCAAGTGGCGCCAGTGCCTCGATGACTTCTTCGGGCGATTCGGCCAGCCCGGCGCCCTGGCGGATCAGGCGGTGGCAGCCGCGCGCCATCGGATTGTGGATGGACCCGGGAAGTGCGAACACCTCGCGGCCGGAATCGGCAGCCAGGCGCGCCGTGATCAGCGCGCCCGAGCGCATCGCGGCCTCGATGACCACGGTGCCCAGCGACAGGCCGGCGACCAGGCGGTTGCGGGAAGGGAAATGCTGCCGAAGCCCGGCGGTGCCGGGCGGATGCTCGGTGACCGCCACGCCGGTCTCGACGATGCGGGCGAGCAGGTCGGCGTTGCCAGGGGGATAACACTGGTCCGGGCCGGTACCGAGCACCGCGAGCGTACGCGAGGTTTCCAGGGCGCCCAGGTGGGCGGCACTGTCCACGCCCTTGGCCAGGCCGCTGGTCACCGCGAACCCGGCCCGACCGAAGGCGCGGGCGAAGTGCCGCGCATTGTCGCGGCCGCCCTCGCTGGGCCGGCGGCTGCCAACCACCGCCACCTGGGGATGCCAGAGCAGGTCCGGATCGCCGGCGACGAACAACACCGCCGGGGGATGCACACCGCTGCGCAGCAGGCTGGGGTAGTCGGGACTGTGCCAACCGACCAGATGGTGGCGCGGCGAGGCCTGCAGCCAGCGCAGGTCGGACGCCAGGACGCGCTCGTCCGGGGACAGCAGCAACGCGCACGCGGCCGGCCCAATGCCCGCGCCGCGCCAGGCTTGGGTTCCGGCATCGAGTGCAGCGCAGGGCCCCCCAGCGGTTTCGAGCAGCAGGCGCAGCGCGGCCGCAGAGGCCCCGCTTCGGATCAGGATCAGCAGTGCGGGCGCGTCTTCCATGGCCCGCAAATGATCGCGGCGCCCGAGGGCGCCGCGAAGTCATCAAAAGCTGGAGCCGCGCGTAGGA
>JBBRXD010000131.1:0-6387 GCA_038248775.1 Lysobacterales bacterium
TGCAGAACGACAGCTTGCGATCGAGCAACGATCTGGTCTGCTCGCGCTGGTAGTCGCTCTGGCCGTCCCACTTGTTCACGGCGACCACCAGTGCCCGACCCGCCTCCAGCACATGGCCAAGGACAGTGGCGTCCTGTTCAGTGACGCCTTCGCCGGCATCCAGCATCACGACAGCTACCTGGCAAACCTGGATGGATTGCAGCGTCTTGAACACGCTGAATTTTTCGACAGCCTCTTCAACCTTGGCGCGACGACGCAGGCCAGCGGTATCGATCAGGCGATAAGTACGTCCATCGCGATCCATGTCAACGGAAATGGAATCACGAGTCGTGCCTGGTACGTCGGACGCGATCATCCGTTCCTCGCCCAGCAGGCGATTGACCAGCGTGGACTTGCCGACGTTCGGGCGGCCGATGAAGGCTACGCGCATGCGCTTGCCGTCATCCGCTACAACCCCGGCGTCTTCATCCTTGGGCAGGTAGGGCTGGACCAGTTCGACCAGTTGCGGAATACCGCGCTGGTGCGCTGCGGCGATGGGGATGACCTTCTCGACACCAAAACGTACGAACTCGTTGACGCAGGCCGCCTCGTCCAGCCCATCGGTCTTGTTGACGACCAGGAAGAAGGGACGACCAGACTTGCGCAACCAGGCCAGGATCCGCTCGTCGAGCGACGAGGGGCCTTCGCGACCGTCCACGACGAACAGGACGAGGTCTGCTTCTTCCGCGGCGGCGCGTGACTGCCGTGCGGTTGCGCCGGCAAGCCCCTCATCATCGGCAGTCAATCCGCCGGTGTCGCACACGGCGAAGGGGTGCGCCTCGTCGAGGCGGCACAAACCATAATTTCGATCGCGGGTGACCCCTGGCTCATCATGAACCAGGGCATCGCGCGTGCGCGTCAGGCCATTGAAGAGCGTCGATTTGCCGACGTTGGGTCGTCCGACCAGGGCGACCAGCGGCAACATGGCTTAGTTGCCCAGGCGGTAGGCAGCGAGCTCGCCTTCGTTGGACAGCGCGTACAGCACGCCTTCCGCGGAAACTTGCGGCGTGCCGCGCACGGCAGCGCGCTCAATGCGCGTCCGACCGGCGACATCACCTGTTTCGAGCTTGATCCAATGCAGGTAGCCCTCGAGGTCGCCAACCACGGCGTAATCACCGTGCACGACCGGCGAGGTGAGCTGGCGATGTTCGAGCACGTTCTGCTTCCACAAGGATGTCCCGCTGTTCCGGTCAAGCGCCCAGACGTCGCCGTTCTTGTCGCTTAGCAGCACCTTGTCACCGGCCACCGCCAAGCCAGAATAGCTGCCGGTGTCCTTGGTCCAGAGCTGCTGGCCGTTCTGCAACGACAGCGCCATCACTTTGTCGTGGTAGCTGGCCACGTAAAGCATCTCGCCGTCAATGATGATCTCGCCATCGATGTCGGCCATGCGCTCGAGTTCAGTGCGGCCGTCCGGCTCGGCTACGGCAAGCTCCCACACCTGCAGGCCGTCGATATCGCGCAAGGCGACGAGCTTACCGTCGTCATAGCCTATGAAGGTCATTTCATTGCTGCCAACCGGCGATGAATTGCCACGCACGCTCAGGGATGGCAGGCCGCGATCGAATACCCATTTGCGGGTGCCATCGGCGGGATCAAAGCCGAACACGCGGCCGTCGTTGCTGCGCACGATGACCCGCGTATCAGTGATGTGCGGCGCGCTGAGCACTTCCGAGCTGACCCGTGCGGCCCAGCGCTTCTCGCCGGTCTCGGAGGAGAAGGCAATTACTTCACCATTGCGACCGCCCACCACTACCAGCCCGTTGCCGACGCCCGGACTGCCAGTCAGTCCAGCTTCCGGTGCCTTGCGCTTCCAGAACTTCACCCAGCTACCCGTTTTTTCAACGTTGATGGCATTGGCCACCCAAATCTTCTTGCCAGTGGCGGCATCGAGCGCGAGTACTTCGCCATCATCATTGGTGGCGTAGACGCGGCCTGCATTGACAGTGGGACGCTGGCGCAGCCACAGGCGATCCTCACCCTTGCCCAAGCTCACATCCCAAAGCTTTCTGACGCCGATCGGAGAAGCGATCTTCACCAGTTCAGTGGGTTGATTGACCTTGGACTTGTTTGAACCGCCGAACCAGCCCTTGACGGTGGAGCAACCCGGCGAAACTGCGACCAGGACTGCCACGAAAATGAGTTTACGCAACATGGATCAAGTCTCCGGCTGTGCGGGCGGTTGGCCGCCGGCATCGATAAGTTTGAGTTCAACCAGTCGGCGCGTCGGCGCGGCCTGGTCGAGATTGGTGAGCGCTTGCTGGTAGGACTTGCGCGCGAGTTCCCGATCGCCTTCGGCCACGGCGATGTCGCCACGCAGTTCGTCGGCGATGCCTGGGAACATCGGTTTGGAGGTGGCAGCCAGTTGCTTGCGGGCCTCGCTGGGCTTGCCATCGAAAAGGTAAAGGCTGGCAAGCCGGATCTGCCGGAGTTCCTGGATGTCTGCGCGATCGGATTTCTGTGCACCGGACTGCAGCAGCTTGATCGCTTCAGCAGTCTTGCCCGAGTCCTGGAGGAACGCGGCATAACGCAAGGTTGCGAACTCGGCGAACACGGTGTCCCGGTATTTGTCGCCCAGCACGGAAGAGAAAGTCTTGACCTTTACGGCGTCGTTGGCGCTTATCGCATCGGAGAACAACTGGTACTGGGTAGCGGCTTCAAGTTTGTGGCGATTGCCCTGCCCTTGCCACCACTGCCAGGCGAATACCAGGCCCAGGCCCAGCGCGATGCCCAGGATGAGCGAGCTGCCATTCTGTCGGAGCCATTTGCGGACGGCTTCGCCCTGTTCGTGTTCGTCAAGTTCCATCGGGTTGTCGGTTCTCTGCCTGCGCCGGTCGCCGGCGGTTGAAAGTTTGGGGAAATGGCGGGGGCGTCAGTTGCTGGCGACCTGGCCATCAGAGGATACCGTAAAGCGCGCGACATTCGCTTCGCGGAAGGGCGTCAGGTCCAGCTTTGCGCCCGCCAGGCTTACTTCAACTGCCGTGGCGTCGCCCAGCGTAACCCTCGCGAGTTGATCGGCTTCGAAGCGGCGTTCAGCTCCGGCGGTGACCAGTCCCCGCTCGAGGTGTGCTCCAGAACGGTCGACGAGGTCAACCCAGCTGTCGCCCCGGAAGCGGATGATGATCGCGCCTGCGGCCTTGCCTTCAGGTGCCGACGGCAATGCGGCCCCCGGTTTGGACTCGGCAGGCGTCGGTGCAGGCGCAATGGCGTCGGGCGTGACCGTCTGGCGCGCACTTGCCGGCGCCATCGTCGCGTAGGCCTCGCTGGCGTCCAGCGGGATCAGGGTCAAGCTGCGTTTTGGTGACTGGAAGTACAAGGCCAGCGCAACCACAGCCGCCACGATCAGGATCGTCATAACCAGGTAGCCGACGTTGAACGAACTGCGGTGGTAGGCGCGTTTGGAAACGGGGGTACCACCAATGGCGACCAGTTGCGGCGAAGGCTTGCCCTTCACTACGTCGTCGGCGAGCGACGCCGGAAGCCCGAGCAACTTGGCGTAGCTGCCCACGTAGCTGCGCACGAAGATCGGCGCGCCCAGGCGGGCCCAGTCCTCGCGTTCGATGGCATCAAGCACGGAAACTGGCAATTTGAGTTGCTGCGCAACCGACTCGAGGCTCCAGCGGGCTTTTTCACGCGCGTTGCGAAAACGCAGCCCGATCGGATCTTCGAACAGGGTGTCCTGGAACGATTCGATAGTCATGGCGAGCGAGCCCCCTCCCCAGTGGGCACGTGTTCGGGAAATTCCTGCCGAAGTCGTTGCCGGTTGCGGGCGGCGCCCATGGCATTGCCCGCGCTTTCTTCAATCCTGGCCGCAAGATCGAGCGTATTGGCGTCAGCGCCCAAGGCGTCGCGGCGCTGGATGAACGCCCGCGCTTCAAAAAACTTGCCCTGCCTGAATTCCGTATCCGCCAGCAGGTACAACAGGTTGCGGTCTTCCGGCGAGAACACCAACGCGCGGCGCAGGTAATCTGCAGCCTGGGGCAGTCGATTCACCGACAATGCGCACTTGCCGGCATTGGACAACGCTTGCACCGGCGTGCGGTATTTCGGATCGGCTAGCGCCTTCACGAATTCACGATCCGCCAGTTCCACCTGGCCGTGCTCGCAGGACCACGATGCGTGTGCGTTGAGGATGACGCCGTCGTTCGGGGCGATCTTGAGGGCCCGGTCGAATTCCCGCTGCGCCTTGTCAGTCTCGCCCGCGCCGGCGTGGATCATCGCCAGCATGGCGCGGACTTCAGCGGAACCCGCGTCCGTGCGTTCGGCCATTTCAGCGCGCTGGCGCGCCTTGGCCATGTCGCCGGCCTCAAGGTAACCCTGGGCGAGGCCAAGGTTCATCCTGCCCGCAGCAGACAGCCGGACTGTCGCATTTACATCCGGCGAGTTCCCCTGGCTTGCACGTTTCTCGCCGCCCATGCCGGAGCACGAAGCCACCAGCACCATGCACAGTAACCACTCAAGCCGCCGCATCGGAAAGCCCGTCAGCCTGAAGCTTGCGATTGAATTCCGCCTGGCGGCGAGTGCGATCCATTACCTGCCCCTTGAGTTGCCCACAGGCGGCGTCGATATCGTCGCCACGCGTGCGCCGCACCATCGTCAATACCTGGCTGTCGAGCAGGATGGTCTGGAAGTCGCGGATTTCCGCTTCCCCGGAGCGCTCGTAGCGCGTACCGGGGAATGGATTGAAGGGAATCAGGTTGACCTTCGCTGTATTGGCGCGTTGTACCTGCGCGTCGATGCGACGCATCAGCTTGACCAAGCCGCGGGCGTGCTCGGGCTGGTCGTTGATCCCCTTCATCATCGTGTATTCGAAAGTGATGGAGGTCCGCGGCTTGCGCATTGCGTAGCGCACGCAGGCGTCCATCAGCTCGGCAATGGGGTACTTCTTGTTGAGCGGCACCAACTGGGTGCGAAGCTCATCGAACGGGGCGTGCAACGACACAGCCAGCGACACGTCACTGACCTGAGAAAGCTTGTCGATCATCGGCACCAGGCCGGCGGTGGACAGCGTGACCCGCTTGTTGGCCAGGCCGAAGCCGTTGTCATCGCGCATCAGGCTCATCGCGCGAACGACATTGTCAAAATTCAGCAAGGGCTCGCCCATACCCATCATCACCACGTTGGTGAGCTTGCGCTGGTGGTGCGGGACATTGCCCAGGTGCTTGGCCGCCACCCATACCTGGCCGATGATCTCGGCGGTGCTGAGGTTGCGGTTAAAGCCCTGGGTGCCGGTGGAGCAGAACGTGCAGGCCAGCCCGCAGCCAACCTGGCTGGACACGCAAAGCGTGCCCCTGCCCTTGTCCGGGATGAAGACTGATTCGATGGCGTTGCCCCCGTCCATGCCCAGCAGCCACTTGTGGGTGCCATCGGTGGACGGTTTCTCGAACATTGTGTTGGGCGGAAACACGACGGCGTGCTGCTCGAGCTTGCCGCGCAGTTCCTTGCCCAGGTCAGTCATCTGCCCGAAGTCAGTGACATGGCGGTGATACATCCACTTCATCACCTGCTGGGCGCGAAAGCGCTTCTCGCCGAGCGTGTCGGCGAAGAAGTGCTCCAGCCCCGTGCGATCGAGGTCGAGTAAATTGGTACGGGTATCAACCTCGGTCACAGGCAATTCTTCATCAATGGTGTTGCGGTGGAAAGCCGGCGCAATCAGCGCGGGCAAAGTTCCGTGGCCGCGAAAAAGTAGGCGGTTTCGATGGCTGCATTCTCCAGGCTGTCCGAACCGTGCACGGCATTGGCGTCAATGCTCTGAGCGAAATCGGCGCGAATGGTTCCGGGGGCGGCATCCATGGGGTTGGTGGCACCCATCAGGTCGCGGTTGGTGGCGACGGCGTTTTCGCCTTCAAGCACCTGGATCATCACCGGGCCAGAGCTCATGAACTCGACCAGGGCGTTGAAGAACGGACGCTCGCGGTGCACGGCGTAAAAGCCTTCGGCTTCCTTGCGCGACAGGTGCTTCATCTTGGCGGCGACGATCTTCAGGCCGGCACCCTCGAAACGGGCGTAGATCTGGCCGATGACGTTTTTCGCGACGGCATCGGGTTTGATGATGGAAATGGTGCGCTCCAGCGCCATGAGCTTGCTCCGGGTAGGTTTCTAGGGAAAAGAGGGGGGAAAACCCGTGAAATTTACCACAAAACCCTACTCGGGACACGACCTTGGCCTGCATTGCAAAGCCAGTTTCGACAATAGGCAGTCCGTACCCGTGGCTCTTTCGGCCATTGACCCTGCGCCTGCTTCAATCTAGGATTGAAACACTCGTTTCAATCAGGCTTTGCCGGAATGACCACCACCCATTTCAATACCAAGGACCGCATCCTCGGGGCCGCCGAAGAGCTGTTCGCTCAA
>JBBRXD010000132.1:0-6356 GCA_038248775.1 Lysobacterales bacterium
TAGCAAGGTGGTACCACTCCTTCCCATCCCGAACAGGACAGTGAAACGCTTTTGCGCCGATGATAGTGCGGGTTCCCGTGTGAAAGTAGGACATTGTCAGGCTATTACCCGAAAGGGCCCGGTTCTCATGAACCGGGCACTTTTCCTTTTTCCGTCCCTTTTTCATTTGCGCCACGAAGTACGACTTCAGGCCGTCCTCGCGGGATTGATCGAGACTGTTTCTCCCTGCCGCAGCAGAATTCCATCGGCAATCATCCTCAGCACCGTCGACTCGGCCGTATCGCGATGCGAAGGAGGCGGGTCGTTGAACTCTCCCGCCAACTTGACAAAAATCGGTGCCGCCAGCATCCACTGGACGAGATCGCTCATCGAAGAGCGTTGGACTTCCAGCATGTGGAACATCGTGAGCGCGCGCGACGCATAACTCAGGTCTCTGGCCGGGTCAGCCTGAAACTGCCGCAGCTTGCGAAGGCTGATGGCGATGGCGCGTGGTACATCGTCGAATGGGCGGCCGTGACCGGGAATGACGACTGCCGCATTCAGTTCGCCGATCACGGCGAGCACATCCTCCACACCGGCAAAGCCGTCCCTCTGCTCCAGTTCTGGGAAGATGATGGCAAGTCGGCTTTCCCAGAGCGCATCGCCACTGATCAATACTCTGGAGCTCGGTTCAAAAAACATCAATGCATCGGCGTCCTGCCCGGGCGCCTCGAGGATTTGCCAGCGATGACCTCCGAGAAGCACGGAAGAACCTGCTTCCATCGCTGAGTGAGCCACAAAACGCTCACAGTTCTGCGCCGTGGCATCGTGGGTCAGTTGATCCTGGTTCCAGTCCGACATCGCACCGAACGACACCGCCGGCACCACTGTTTCGCTGCCAAACGCACGCTGAAGCTCAGCGTTGCCCCCGCAATGATCCGAATGAAGATGGGTATTCAGGATGCGCGCCAGCGGTTCGCCTTCAAGGCAGTCTTTCAGCAGCGCAACGGTTTGCGCCGCATGTGAGTCATAGCCTGTATCGACGACCGCCGAAGAACTACCGGACTCGGACCTGAACACCACGTTGTTGGACGATAGCCAGCCGCGTTCGAGAACCTGCAGGCGCAACTGGTCGAACATGGAATTCAGAACCATTTGGACACCGTCACTTCATGAACTGCTGCGCAACTCTCGCCGGAGTATTTTCCCGACCGCTGACTTCGGCAGATCCTCGCGAAACTCGATGTATTTCGGGCGCTTGTAGGCAGTGAAGTTCTCCTTGCAGTAGGCTGAGATGTCACCCTCCGACAGAGTGAGATCCGCCTTGACGATGAATAGCTTCACCGCTTCGCCCGACCTCTCGTCGAAGATGCCCACCACCGCGCACTCCAGGACGCCCGGATGCAGGCTGACAACCTGTTCGATCTCGTTCGGATAGACGTTGAATCCGGAAACCAGAATCATGTCTTTTTTTCTATCGACGATCCGGACATGACCGCGCGCATCCATCACGCCGATATCGCCCGACTTGAAGAAGCCGTCTTCTGTCATTGCTGCGGCGGTCTCATCGGGGCGCTTCCAATAGCCCGCCATCACCTGCGGCCCGCGTATGCAAATCTCGCCTGCGACGCCCAGCGGAAGGTCGTTGCCTTCATCGTCGCGGATCGAGATCTCGGTCGACGGCAGCGGCAGGCCAATGTTTCCGCTGAACTCCTTGATATCCAGGCGATTGCTCGTGACGACCGGCGAGGTTTCGGACAGTCCATATCCTTCGACAATCGGACAGCCGGTGATCTTCAGCCATTTCTCCGCTGTCGCCTGCAGAACCGCCGTGCCGCCGCCGTTGGAAACGATCAATCCTGAAAAATCGAGCCGGCCGAAATCAGGGTCGTTGCCGAGCGAATTGAACAGTGTATTGACCGCGGGAAACATGTTGACTCGATGCCTGGACAGTGTTCTCACGAAACCAGAAATGTCGCGCGGGTTCGGTATCAGCAGATTCATCATCCCCAACCGGACGCCGAACAGGGCACATATCGTCAGCGCGAAGATGTGATAGAGCGGCAAGGCGCACACCACGGTCAGCGGACGGTTGCCCAGTCTTTCGAACATGGGACCGAACCAGGCTTCGACTTGCAGGATGTTGGCCACCACGTTGCGGTGAAGCAGCACGGCACCCTTCGACAGACCGGTGGTGCCGCCGGTGTACTGCAGGAAGGCGATGTCGTCAGCGCCGACATCGGCCTGGCGAAGGTTCATCGCCGAGCCGAGAGTCAACGCATCGTTGAAATGCGTCACCGTGCGTTTCTTGTCGAGCGGCAGCCTGAACTCGGGAACCAGTTTGCGAAGGTGGCGCACAGCAAAGTTCGTCATCCGGCCGCGCCAGAAGCCGAGCAGATCACCCACAGCCGCCAGCACCACGTGCTGCACACCGGTGTGGTCGATCACTTCTTCCAGCGTCGCGGCAAAGTTCTCTAGGACGATCACCACCTCGGCGCCCGAGTCGGTCAACTGGTGCTGCAGTTCACGGCCCGTGTACAGCGGGTTCACGTTGACCACGACCATGCCGGCCCGCAAGATGGCCGCAATCGCAACCAGGTACTGCGGCAGGTTGGGCAACATCACCGCCACGCGGGCACCGCGCTGCAAATTCAGTGACTGCAGCCAGGCACCGAGCGCAGCCGACAGATGATCGACATCCCGAAAAGTGAGCCGGCTTTCCATGCAGCAGGTTGCGTCACGCGAGGCGTGGCGCCTGAATGCGTCCTCCAGCAGGGCTGCCAGCGTTTGCGGTCGGTCGGCGCGCAATTGCGCCGGCACACCGGGCGGGTAATGGTCGATCCATGGGCTATGCACTTCGGGGTTCATCCGGTACTGCGAGGCTGAGATCGTCGTTGCGACGTGGCCACAAAGCTACGGTAGTTGTCCCAACAACGGATCGCGGGATCCGCCCGAACCTGCGAGGCCGAGTGAATTGGTGGCGGGATCGATGGAGAAGAGCCTCTCGGCAAGGGATCGCTCTCGAAGCGCGATGACGCCCAGAAACTCGTTGGCGCCACGCATTTCGCGAAAGGTGTCGAAACCGCGCTCCAGAAAGCCCTGCAGTTCGCCTAGCCCCGCAGCGCGTGCCGGTCCTCGCATCAGCCTCAGGCTGTGCCTGAGCAGCGGGTTGTGGGTGTAACGATCCAGCGCCTCGCCGACCGAGAGCATCAGGGCAATCTGCCGCTCGCGCTGTACGGGCTGGCCTGTCAGTTGCCAGATTTGGGCGTAGGTCTGGGCGTTCAACTCGCCGCTGGCGAATCCGCAGGCCATCTGGGTGTCCATCGATTCCGACAGCGCATGCAGTTCCGAGAGCGATCGCACGGTCTGCACGATGTCGTGCGGAAACAGGCGCACCAGTGCCGGCACGATGCGTTCGAATTGCCCGTCGCGCTCAGTGAAATCATGCGGGCCGTAGAGGTCATCCAGAAAGAAGCGGGCAGCGCGCGCGTAGCGCGGGCTGCCCAGCAAGTCCGCGTAGGTATTCTCGAAGCGGCTATGCTGGAACTGCTTCACGGCACGCACGCGAAGGTCCAGGCCCGCATCGGAACGGCGACGCAGTCGCTCCGCAGCCACCGTCTGCAGGTTGAGCAGGATCTGTTGTCCATCAGCCGTCATGCCGACAGCGTACCAAGAACTCACGCCCCTGCCCGCCGGCGGTTAGTCGGCAACCTCTACGGCCGGCGCCGTCGTTGATGCAACACTGCCTGCAATGCAAGCCTGCAACAGGCGCCTGCATGCCCTTCGGCCCGACTGCGAGCGGCCACAGATACACAATCCGACGATGAATGACAGAGCGAGGTTTTCAGCCGGTTTCTGCGGCAGGCAGAAACGTCCGTTGCCCAGTCAGGCGAACACGGATCGTGGCGGCTTGTCGCGCAACCTCTGCGCGTTGGCGCTGCGCCCGGTCTGACGGTCAGGATGCTGGCCCGACTTCAACAGTTCACCACGCTCGGCTTGCTGGTCATTTCAGCGGCTTGGGCCGGCTGGTGCTGGCACGCGGGGCACGTCGGCTGGGCGTTGGCGGGCTCGGCACTCATTGTTTTCGGCTATGCGCTGGTGCTGGCGATCGAATTCATGCTGCTTTCCCGCCTCAACCGGTTCGACCCGGCGCCCGCTGCTAGTGCGCGCCAGTTGCTCCGGGCCTGGTGGGGCGAGGTGCGTGCTGCGCCCAGCGTGTTTTGTTGGCGGCAGCCTTTCCGCAGCCGGCAGTGGCCGGACCATCTGCCGTCTGACGCGCCAGGTCGCCGCGGCGTCGTGCTGATGCACGGCTTCTTTTGCAATCGCGGCATCTGGAACCCCTGGCTGGCCCGCCTGCGTAACGCTGGCGTGCCGTATGTGGCGGTCAACCTGGAGCCGATCTTCGGTTCCATCGACCACTACGCCGACATCGTCGAGTCAGCCGTGCACCGCATCGAGCGCGCCACCGGCATGGCGCCGGTGCTGGTCGGCCACAGCATGGGCGGGCTGGCGCTGCGCCGCTGGTGGGCCGACGCGGCAGATCCCGCCCGCGTGCACCACGCCATCACCATTGGCACGCCGCACCGCGGCACCTGGCTGGCGCGTTTCGCGTTCTCACACAACGGGCGCCAGATGCATCTGACAAGCGAATGGCATCGCGCGCTGGGCAGCCGTGAGGTGGCTGGCCGTGCGGCGGGCTTCACCTGCTTCTACAGCCATTGCGACAACATCGTCTTCCCGGCCAGCAACGCCACGTTGCCAGGCGCCGACAACCGCCATCTCGCGGCTGTGGCGCATGTCCACATGGCCGACCGCCCTGAGCCCTATGCCGAGTTGCTGCGCTGGCTGAAATTGCCTACGCCGCCCTGACCTCGAACTCCCGCTCGCCCGCCAGCACGGCGCCGGCCTCCACCTCGCCATCGGTCGCAATGCGGGCACGCACCGCGGCGTACACGGGCGTGAAGTCGGGCGCCGTCGCCTCGAACAATTGTTCGAACGAGTCGATCACGAAGTAGCTGGCCTGGTAGCTGTCGATGCGGTAGCGGCTGCGCATCAGGCGCCGCAAGTCGAAGGCGATACGGCGCGGGCCGCTGGCCGTGACGCTGTGGCGCAACTCGCCGGCCGACGACAGGATGCCGGCGCCATAGGCCCGCAAGCCTCCGGGCGTGTCGATCAGCCCGAATTCCACCGTGTACCAGTACAGCCGCGCCAGCAACTCGCAGGCGTCGAGCCTGCTTGCCTTCAAGCCGCCTGCGCCATAAGCCTGCATGTAGTGCGCGAACGCCGGGTTGAAGAGCAGCGGTACGTGGCCGAACAGGTCATGGAAGATGTCGGGCTCGACGACGTAGTCGAACTCCTCGGGCTTGCGCATCCAGTTCGTCACCGGGAACCTGCGTTCGGCCAGAAGCGCGAAGAAAGCCTCTTCCGGGATCAGGCCCGGCACGCCGACGATCTGCCAGCCGGTCGCCCTCACCAGACGTTCCGAGACATCCCCGAAGCGGGGTATGCGATCCGGCGCGCCCAGCTGCCGCACCGCGCTGATGAATTCGTCGCAGGCCAGGCCCGGCAACTGCTGCAGTTGGCGTGCGTACAGGCGGCGGTAGGTGTCGTGGTCGGCTTCGGTGTAGGCCGAATGGTCTTGCTCGCAGGTGTAGTCGCTGCGGGCCCGTGCGTAGTCGCCGCGCGGCGGCCGGTCGCCGGTGCCGTAGGTGACGGGTGCCACACCCAGGTTGATGCCCGTCCGGGCGCTGGCTTCGCTCATGGCGCGTTCAGGACACCGCGGCGCATCTGGTCGAGCTCGATGCTCTCGAACAGCGCCTTGAAGTTGCCTTCGCCGAAACCCTGGTCGCCCTTGCGCTGGATGAACTCGAAGAAGATCGGTCCGAGCTGGTTTTCACTGAAGATCTGCAGCAGCAGTTCGCCCGCCTTGCCGTCGACCAGGATCTTGCGCTGCTTGAGCGCCGCCACGTCTTCGCCGTGGCCCGGGATGCGCTTGTCCACCAGTTCGTAGTACGTGTCGTTGGTGTCGAGCAGCTTGACGCCGCTGGCGCGCAGCGCATCCACGGTGTGCAACAGGTTGGTCGCACCCATCGCGATGTGCTGTATGCCTTCGCCATGGTAGCGATCCAGATACTCCTGGATCTGGCCGGCCTTCTCGTTGCCTTCTTCGTTGATCGGAATGCGGATCTTGCCGCAGGGGCTGGTCATGGCCTTGCTTTTCACGCCGGTGACCTGGCCTTCGATGTCGAAGTAGCGCACCTCGCGAAAGTTGAACAACCGCTCGTAGAAGTCGGCCCACTCGCCCATGCGGCCGCGGTGCACGTTGTGCGTGAGGTGGTCGATGTAGGTCAGGCCGTGGCCGGGCGGGTTCAGGCTGA
>JBBRXD010000133.1:0-6355 GCA_038248775.1 Lysobacterales bacterium
GGCCCGCATCCGGCGCACCTGTACAACCGCAGCCAGATGCATCTTTATGCCGGGCGGCTTGCACAGGCCGAGGCGGATTTGCGGCTATGCCTGGCGATGGAGCCGGGCATGGCGAAGGCGCATTGGGCGCTAAGCAAACTGCCGGCGGGCGCGCAGGGCGATGCTGATACGAAGGCTGCTCGCATTACGCTGGCGCGCGCGTCACCGGCGTCGCAGGATGAAGCCTTCCTTCGCTTCGCATTGTTCAATCAGCTCGACCGGATCGGCGAGCATGCGCAGGCCTGGGACGAACTCGTGCGCGGCTGCCAGGCCAAGCGTGCCCTGTTGCGCTACCAGTCCGAAGAGTCGGCGCGGCTGTTCGAGGCATTGCGGCAGACGTTTCCTCTCCCGACCGCGCCGCCCGAAGCAACGGGTAACGATAAAGGGCCGACGCCCATCTTCATCGTCGGCATGCACCGTTCCGGCACTACCTTGCTCGAGCGGATGATGGGGAACCACAGCCAGGTCAGCGAAGGCGGCGAGCTCTACGACCTGCCGGCGCAATTGCGGCTGGCCGTAGGCCGGCATTTCGGCGGGCCGCTGGACTTGGGCGTGGTCGAACAGGCCAACGCCGTCGATTTCGCGGCCATCGGCAGCCGCTATCTGGAACAGGTGCAGTGGCGTACGCAGGGCCAGCCCTTCCTCATCGACAAGCTGCCGTCCAATTTCCTGAATGTCGGTTTCATCCGCCATGCCTTGCCGCAGGCGCGGATCATCCACATGCAGCGCGAGGCGATGGACACCTGCTTCTCGAACCTGAAAGAGCTGTTCTCCAATGCCTGCGCCTACAGCTACGACACCGACGAACTCGCCGATTATTACGCCGGCTATCGCTCGACGATGCAGCATTGGCGCGACGCGACGCCCGGTTTCGTGCTGGACGTGCGCTACGAGGACCTGGCCCGTGACCCGGAAGGCCAGTGCCGGCGCATCCTCGAATTCTGCGGACTGGCCTGGGAAGACGGCTGCCTGGACGCGGGTGGCAACCAGCGGGCCGTGAACACCGCCAGCAGCGCGCAGGTGCGCGAGCCGCTGCACCAGCGCGGCATTGGCGCCTGGCGCCGCTACGAGCCCCAGTTGCTGTCCCTGCAGGCGAGTCTGGCCCGGCATGGCATCGCCTGATCTGTAGCGCCTGGGCAGAAACGGCACAAATTCCCGGCGCCCTTTAAACCCTGCGCTGCCTTCCGCCATCTGAGTGGTTATGCTCAGCCTGGCCATGACCGTTGATCAAGCACCCGCCGAAACCGTCGACAGCGACGGTGACCACGCGTTGGCGCGGGCGGCCGGACTGGGCGATTCGAAGGCGTTCGAGGCTTTGTATCGCAAGCACCAGCGCCGGGTGTACGCCGTGGTCTGGCGCCTGGCCGGTGGCCAGACTGCCCGGGCTGACGACCTGGTGCAGGAAGCCTTCATCCGGGCATGGCAGGCCTTGCCGGCATTCCGTTTCGAAAGCGCCTTCTCGACCTGGCTGCATCGGTTGGCGCTGAACACGGCGCTGATGCAGATCCGCAGCCGCACCGGCGCCGAAGACAGTGAAACCGATGACACGGCGTTGTCGACCCTGCCGACCCAGGACACCGCCGGCTTTCGCACCCGCGAACGCCTGGACTTGGAACGCGCCGTGGCGACCTTGCCCGAGCGCGCCCGCGCAGTGCTGGTGCTGCACGACATCGAAGGTTGGAAACACGAAGAGATTGCCATCGAGCTGGGCATGGCCGTTGGCAGTTCGAAAGCTCAATTGCATCGCGCGCGCGCACTCCTGCGCCAGCGACTGGGAGAAGACCATGACCGAGACTGACCTGCGTTGGCAGTTGCGCCAGCTACCGCGCGAGATGGACGCTTCGCGCGACCTGTGGCCCGGAATCTCCGCCGCGATCGAACGGCAGCCGGTGCGCCGCGTTCCGCGCCGCTGGCTGCCAACGTTTGCCATCGCCGCCTCGCTGCTGCTGGTGGGTGGGCTGGTCTGGAAGATGCAGCTGCCGGTCGGCGCCAGCCCCGAGCCCAATGCCTCGGCACGGATCGTCGCCGCCGAAACGCGCGCCATCACCGACGAGTACCAGGCGGCGCTGCGCCAGTACGAAGGTGCGCCGATTGCGTCGCAACTGCGACCCAGCCTGGGCGAGATTGACCGCAGCGTGGTGCAGATCAAGCGCGCCATCGCTGCTGATCCCGAATCGGTCTTCTTGCTGCAGCAGTTGCGCAAGACCTACTCACGACGGCTGGCGCTGACCCAGCGCGCCGTCACCGGCTGAATTTCCCAGGAGAACCACCATGTTGTCCCGTACTGTTTTTTTCATCGCCATGCTGGCGGCCTTGCCTGTCCTGGCCGGCACTCCCATCAATGAATCCCGCCCGCTCGACGCGACCGGGCAGGTCCATATCGGCAACGTGAAGGGCAGCATCATCGTGCGCACCTGGAACAAGCCCGAGGTCCGTGTGACCGGCAGCCTGGGCAAGGGCGCCGAGAAACTAAAGATAGACAGCGACCCCGGCTCGATCGACATCGAGGTGAAGTTCCCCAACAACAGCACTGGCTGGAACCTGTGGGGCCGCAGCGGCAACAAAGTGGAACCGACCATCCTCGAGGTCACCATTCCGCAGCGCGCTTCGCTGGATATCGATTCGGTCAGTGCCGACGTGGACGTGCAGCAGATGGCCGGGCGCAAGCTGTCGGTCTCCAGCGTCAGCGGTCCGATCGTGGTGACGGCATCGTCGCCAGGCCAGGCCAGTTTCGAAAACGTCAGCGGCGACATCACGCTGCGCATCACCAGCACCGACGTGCAGGTGCAAAGCGTCAGCGGCGACGTGAAGCTCGGCGGCGGGCTAAACGGCGAAGTCGAATTGGAATCGGTATCGGGCAATCTTTCGCTACTCGCGCAACCGCTGCGCAAGCTCAGGGCCAGTACCGTGTCGGGCGACTTGAGCCTGAAAGCGGGACTGAAACCCGGCGGCAGCATCAAGGTCGAGTCGCTAAGTGGCGAAGTGGGCCTGAACCTGCTGCGCAACACCGGTGTTAAGGTTCACGTGGAAACCTTCAGCGGCGGTATCCACAGTCCGTCGGGCACGGTGCACAAGGAAGAACACGGTCCGGGCAAGTCACTCGATACGACCTATGGCGACGGTCGCGGCCAGATCCACGTGGAAAGTTTCTCTGGCGACGTCAACATCACGCTCGAGTAATCAGACAATCGAGAGCCGCGGATCAGTCCGTGGGCTCGCCGAGCAAGGCTTTCAGCGGCGCGAGTTGCGATTCATAGCGTTTCCATCCGCCAATGTTCCGGGTATGGATCGGCTGCCTTACCTGTACGCTGCTGGCGGTGGATACAGGCGCCGCATTGGACTCCACGCGGATCTGCGCCGCGTCGTAGGCAAGCCCGCAATAGTCCATCACCCGTCGCGCTTGCGTTTCCGGTTCCGACACCAGGTCTTCGTAGCTCACATCGAGGATGCGGCCGGGCGCGACCCGGTGCCAGTGCGACATCAGCCGGGAATAATTGCGGAAATGCGCGGCAAGGTCTTCGAACGAATAGCTGTACGGGTGTGAATTGGCGGCAAACAATTCCTTCATGTTCGAAAAGCAGCTGTCCATTGGATTGCGCCGCAGGTGCACGATCCGCGCCTGCGGCAACGCTTTCAATATCAACCCCGCCAGCATGAAATTACCCGGGTTCTTGTCGCTGAAAAAATTCGTGGCCGGTGCGCGCCATGCCACGTGCCCGAGATAACGCGCTCCCAGTTCGGCGTAATCGACCTCGCTGATGCGGTCAACGCAAGTGTTGTCCAGGAAGCCCAGTGAATGGTGGTCCGTAGCCCACTTGAGCTGCATCCGGAAATCATTGAGTTCCCCGCACAGCGTCACTTCGGGATGGCCGCCGAGGATGCGTTCGAGCAAGGTGGTGCCGGTGCGCGGCAGGCCGAGCACGAAGATCGGAACCTTTGTCGATTCGTTGGCCGATGCCGTCGTCACGAAGCCGGGGACGGTCGCCTGCGCCAGTCGCTCGAACAGCGCGGCTTCTTCGCCGCCGTGGTAGCTGATCTGCGCGCGACGCGCGATTGCTCCCGCCTCCAGCGCACTCCACGCAGCATCGGTCTCGCCACTCGCGTCGAGTTCCTTGAACAGGGCGTACTGCAGGTAGGGCAGGTCGGGATTGGATGCAGCACTGGCCTCGAGTGACTTGCGGACCCGACCCGCGCGCGCCCGGCTGTCGCCCGGCACGCCGAGGTACGCCAGGGCCCAATGCGCGAACGCGTAATCGGGATTCACCGCCAGGCTGCGCTCGTATTCTTCCGCCGCCTCGTCCATCCGGCCCAGGAATTTCAGCAGGTTGCCGCGCAGGTAACCCAGCGATTCGGCACGGATGCCCATGGCCATGGCGGCGTCGAGGTAACGCAGCGCGTCGGCGTGTTCTTCCATCAGGCTCAGCTGCTGGGAAAATTCCACCAGCACCGAAGCAAGGGGCAGGCGCTGGGGGTCGATCTTGCGGATGACCTGCATGGCGCGTTCGTACTCGCCCACGGCGATCAGGCGCAGGGTGACGGCGGCGATGTGCTGTGGCGTCTGCGGCCCCATCTTTTGCGACGCCCGAAGCGCGTGTTCGCAAGCCAGGCGGTGCTGGTCACGCTGGCCAACGATGCCAGCGAGCATCAGGTGCGCCTGCGAGTTCAGCGGATCGAGGGCCAGGACTTCGCGGCAGGCCTCCTCGGCGCTGCGCAAGGCGCCCGATTGAAGCGACGTGTTGGCTTGTTGCAGCAGCGGCGCCACATTGGGAACACTGGACATGGACGATTCGATTTCGCGACCCCCGGATACCCGCGATTCTAAGCCAGAACTTCGTTTTCCCTCAGAACGAAAGCAGCCCGGCCATCAAGATCAGGAATCCAGCGAACACGCGGCGCAACACCATGGGGCTCGCGCGGTGGGCCAGGCTGGCGCCGTAGGGCGCCATCAGCACCGAGGTCAGGCTGATGCCGATGGCGGCGGGCAGGAACACGTAACCGATGCTGGCTGCTGGCATCCCCTGGACATCGGCATGGAACGCGTAGCCTGCGGCGGCCGCCAGTCCGATGGCGATGCCGCAGGCGCTCGACGTGCCGACCGCGCGTACCGGTGCCACGCCATGCCAGATCAGTACGGGCACGGTCATGCTGCCGCCACCGATACCCACCAGTGCCGACACCGCGCCGATACCCACGCCCGCGGTGGTCATGGCCGGGCCGCGTGGCGGCGTGGGATGCGCGGGTCGGCTGCGTGGAAATTCGAACAACAACTGCAGCGCAGCCAGCACACAATAGGCAACCACGAACCAGCGCAGGCTGTTGCCCGCCATCTGTATCGCCACCAGGCTGCCCAGCCAGCCACCCAGCAACAGCCCCGGCACCAGCCAGGCGACACTCGGCCACAGCACCGAACCCCGCCGCGCATGCGCGCGGGTGGAGGCCATCGCCGTGATGACCACGCTGGCAAGCGAGGTCGCCAGCGCTGTGTGAATTACCGCCGCTTCGGGCACACCCTGCAGCGGCAGCGCCAGCACCAGCGCCGCTACCAGCACCAGGCCGCCGCCAATGCCCAGCAGGCCGGCCAGCAGCCCCGCAACGACACCTAGCAGCGGGTACAGCAGCCATTCAATCGGCATCGAGCAATCCTGTTCGCAACTGCACCTGCCGTGCACTCCCCATCGACTAGAATTGAGCCATGATGTCACGATCAATTTTACTGATGATTGCCCTGCTGGCCCCTGCTGTAACTTGGGCTCAGGAAACCAGCCGCCGTGCCGACCTGCGCGAAGCCTTCGCCTCTGCCGACGCGGGCCGCCTCGACCTGTCGCAAGCCGCGCGCTTTGCCAACGATCCCCTGTACCCCTGGCTGCAGGCCACCGTGCTGGCCAAGCAGATCGCCACCGCCCCGTCCTCGACCGTGCAATCCGCGCTCGACCGCATGGGCGACACGCCCGTGGGCCGCTGGCTGCGCACTGCCTGGTTGAAGGAAACCATCAAGCGCGAAGACTGGCCCGCGTTTCGCAATGCCTATCGCGGCAGCGACGATGCCTTGCTTCGCTGCGCCGACCTGCAGGCACGCAGTGCGTCGGCAGACGCGAACTGGGTTGGCGACGCCACCCAGGTCTGGCTGACCGGCGAAAGCCTGCCCGAACGATGCAATGGCCCAATGGCGCAACTGGCCACGCTGGGGAAACTTGACGATGCCTTGCGCTGGCGTCGCATTGACCTGGCGATCGAGCAGGGCGAGGCCGGCCTGGTGCGGTACGTAGGCAACGACCTGGCCGCCGATGCTGTGCTTGCATTGTCCTATGCGGACTAC
>JBBRXD010000134.1:0-6321 GCA_038248775.1 Lysobacterales bacterium
AGAATGGTGGACACGCGCGACGCCTGCCAGTGGGCCAGCGCTTCGGCGAAAGCGCCGTAGGCCACCAAAGTATTCAACGCGCAATAGGCCAGCAGCCACCAGGTCTTCGCGTCGAGCTTGAGCAGCGCCGACGGGTGCGCCAGTGGAAACAGCAACACGCTTGCCAGCAGATAGATGAACAGCATGATCGCCGGGGACGTGAGGCGGATCAGTAACTGCTTCTGGATCAGCGCGTACGCCGCCCAGACGATGGCCGCCAACACCACCAGGCCCGAGCCGAGCGCGTATTCGCGGGCGCTGGTCAGGGCATGCGCTGACTGGTCGCGGAAGAACACCAGCAATCCCGACACGATGATGGCCAGGCCCAGCCATTGGCCCCAGGAATAAGCTTCGCGAAAAATCACGATGCCGCCCAGGGCCATCAGCAGGGGCGCGAGTTGGATCAGCAATTGGGCATTGCCCGGCGTCGTGTGCTGGACTCCCAGCAAGTAGAAAATGTAGTTGCCGATCAGCAGCAGGCCGCCGAGTAACAGCAGTTGCCAACGTGATGCGCCCAGGCCAGCGAACTGCCCCAGACCGCCGCGAAAGCCAAGCCAGGCAAGCATCACCGCGCCGGCGATGACGAACCTGAACCAGGTGAGGGTGTAGGGGTCGAGCGAGGCCAGCGTGATCTTCAGCGCGACCGGCAAGGTGGACCAACAAGCCGCGGTGACCAGCGCCAGCAACAAGCCCAGTTTCCAGCGGCCCGAGGCCTGGTGCATGCCCATGTGCGATCCTGTCTGCGAAGGCCAAGCACATTAGCATTCGCGGGCCCGGATTAAGCGCCAATTCACCTGGCACCGCCGAGACTTCGAATGACACCAAGGGGTGGAACATGATTTTTGGGCGAGCGGTAATCATCCTTGCGTTGGCGCTGGGGCTTGGCGCATGCGCCACTTATTACGACGATGGCGTCCGCTATGAAGACGGTAGCTACTACTCGCCTGGCGATGCCGGCCGCGGCGATTATTACTACGCGCCCGAGCCCAGCTACAACCGCTACTACTATGATGAGTTCGACCGCTTTTTCTTCGACTCGTCCTATTACGGATTCGGCTCGTTCGGCAGCGGCTGGTATGGATCGCCGATCTATTCGTATGGCGGCTACTGCTCGGTGCGCTACCGCTATTGCCCGTACGGCTACGGATACGGCTATGGCTATGGCTACGGCTATGGCTACGGCTATGGCTATCGCGCGCCACCGCGGCATCGACCCGGCAATCCCGCCACGTCACCGGTGCCCGATGCCAACACGCCGCGCGCAGATATGCCGCAACAGTCCTGGATTCCAGGTCCTGCCGACGAGCGGCCGCGCCGCGAGCGGCCGCGACGCGATCCGATCGCCAATGACGATCTTTACCTGCGCGAACCCGGGCAGCAGCCGCGCGACGCGGTGGCATCCGATGACGGGGCCGACGCCCCGGTCCGCCGTTGGCGCGGATCCCCGCCGCGAACGGCGAGTGCGGCGCCCAGAAACGCCCAGCCGCCCAGCCCCGAGCACCAGCGCAGCAGCCCGCCGCGTAGCGAGCCCAGCAGCGAACGCAGCAGCGATGACGGTACGTCGCCACGCAAGCGCAGTCGCAACAGTAACCGCGATGGCGACCGCAACTGACCCATAGCGTCGGTTTTTGACCCCAGCTGTCGAGCCAGAATCGGGGAAGGCGGCAAAATTCAGGCAAAAAAAAGCTGGGAGTTCCCCCCGGAACTCCCAGCCAGCATTCCCACGCAGGCCTTGATGGATCTTGCGATCCATCGACGCCCCCCGGCGTTCGGCCGCGTTGGGTGCAAGGAACCATAAGCAGGGATCGTGCCAACTGACCTGCTTGCTGGCCGGACAGGCCAAGCTGCGCGACAATGGCGCCCCCATGACCCAGCCCTCGCAAAAATTCGATGTCATCGTGATCGGTGGCGGCCACGCCGGCACCGAAGCCGCGCTTGCCTCCGCCCGGGCGGGCGCGCGCACCTTGCTGCTCACGCACAGCATCGAAACCGTCGGCCAGATGAGCTGTAATCCGGCCATCGGTGGCATCGGCAAGGGCCACCTGGTCAAGGAGATCGATGCCTTTGGCGGCGCGATGGCCCATGCCGCGGACCTCGCCGGTATCCAGTGGCGCACGCTCAACGCCTCGAAGGGGCCGGCCGTGCGGGCAACGCGCGCCCAAGCCGACCGCGCGCTGTACAAGGCAGCAATCCGGCGCATCGTCGAAGCGCAGCCGAATTTGTCCCTGTTCCAGCAAGCGGTGGATGACATCGTCATCGAGGCGGGCGTGGTGCGTGGCGTGCTGACGCAATCGGGGCTGCGTTTCGACGCGCCGGCCGTGGTGCTTACTGCGGGCACGTTCTTGGCCGGCCGCATCCATGTCGGCCTGAGCCAGCACGATGGCGGCCGCGCCGGTGATCCGCCTGCGACCACACTGGCCCACCGTTTGCGCGAGGGTCCGTTTGTCGTTGCGCGCCTCAAGACCGGCACGCCGCCGCGCATCGATGGCCGCAGCATCGATTATTCGCAACTGGCCGAACAACCCGGCGACCAGCCGATTCCCGGTTTCAGTTTCATGGTCGCGCCCGGCCAGCATCCGCGCCAGGTCTCGTGCTGGATCACCCACACCAGTGAACGCAGCCACGACATCATCCGCGGCGGGCTGGATCGGTCACCGATGTACTCGGGGGCGATTGAAGGCATCGGCCCGCGTTACTGCCCTTCCATCGAGGACAAGGTGGTTCGCTTCGCCGACAAGCTCTCGCACCAGATCTTCATCGAACCCGAAGGGCTCGACACCTACGAGGTCTACCCGAACGGCATCTCCACGTCCCTGCCCTTCGATGTGCAGCTGGCCTTGGTGCATTCGATCAAGGGCCTGGAAAACGCGCACCTGACCCGACCCGGTTACGCCATCGAGTACGACTATTTCGATCCGCGTGGATTGAAGGCCTCGCTCGAAACCAAGTCGGTGGACGGCCTGTTCTTCGCCGGCCAGATCAATGGCACGACCGGCTACGAAGAAGCGGCCGCGCAAGGCCTACTGGCCGGGCTCAATGCCGCGCGCCATGTGCAGCAATTGCCCGCATGGAGTCCGCGTCGCGACGAAGCCTACCTGGGCGTGCTGGTTGATGACCTGGTCACCCAAGGCACGACCGAGCCCTATCGCATGTTCACCTCGCGCGCCGAGTACCGCCTGCAGCTGCGCGAGGACAATGCCGATGCGCGCCTGACGCCGGTTGGCCATGACATGGGCTTGGTGGACGAAGCGCGCTGGTCGGCCTTTTCACGCAAGCGCGATGCGGTGGCCGCGGAGACCGGCCGTCTGTCAGCCATCTGGGCGGCCCCGAACGGCACCCTCGCCAACGAACTGGAAGCCCGCACCGGCGTGTGCCTGACCCGGGAAGCGACTGCGCTGGACCTGATGAAGCGTCCCGAGCTTGGCTACGCCGAACTGATGTCCCTGGCCAGCCTGGGCCCGGGCACGGATGACCCCAAAGTCGCTGAACAGGTCGAGATAAGCGTCAAATATGCCGGCTACGTGGACCGGCAGCGTGATGATATCGCCCGCCAACGCCGCCACGAGGACACCCGTTTTCCTGGAGATTTCAGCTTCCGGGGCATACCCGGACTGTCGGCCGAGCTGCAAGGCAAGCTCGACTCGGTGCGGCCCGAAACCCTGGGCCAGGCCCAGCGGATTCCCGGCATGACCCCGGCCGCCCTGTCCTTGTTGCGCATCCAGCTGTCCCGACGGCGCCGGGTCGCCTGACGCGGCCGCCGTACGGGCGGCAGTCTATTGCTCCATCCCCTATGGTATGGAATCACGACTTGGTTTAATGTGTTCTTTACATTTGGCGGTGATATCCGCCGAAGCGCCATGCGTGGCTGCGGGGAGGGGGTGCGTGATCTGTTCAACACGGGTCGCGCATTAGTCACCGGGCAGCGTGGTCGGTAGTCCCATCCGTCCTCAGGAGTTCCACCATGCCCCGCATCAAATTTCTTGTTAGCGCGCTTGCCCTTGGTCTGGCCGGTGCTTCGGTCGCCCACGCGCAGGAATTCTCCGCGGTGGTCAGCTTTGGCGACAGCTTGACAGACGCCGGCCAGTACGCCGCGCTGCCGCCGCCATTCTTCTTTGGCGCGCAGGGCAGCTTCACCACCAATCCCGACGACGTCTGGGCGCAGATCGTTGCTGAAGCCTACGGCTTCAACCAGACCGCCTCGCTCGCCGGCGGAACCAACTACGCTTGGGGCGGCGCACCCACCAGCTTCTCGGTAAACGGTGTCCCGTTCCCGCTCAGCTGCATCCCGTCGACCCTGCCCTGCCGCTCGGTCGCGCAGCAGATGGCCACCTACCTGACCGCCAATGGCGGCCACGCCGATCCGAATGCGCTGTACACCTACTGGGCCGGCGCCAATGACATTTTCAACTACCTCGGCGCGGCCAGCCTGAACTTGATCACCGGCGCGCAGGCGCAAAGCTTCACCGGCGCTTCCGCGCTGACCGCGGTCGGCCAGATCGGCGCGCTGCAGGCGGCGGGCGCGAACTATATCGTCGTATTCAACCTGCCCGACATCGGCCTGGCACCGAGCTTCCGTGGCACGCCCAGTTCGGCCTCGGTGTCAGGCCTGGTCTTCGTTTACAACCAGACCTTCAACGGCGGCCTGGCCACGCTCGGCGACGGCATCATTCCGATCAACGCCTATGGCCTGGTCAATGAAGCGCTGGCCAATCCGGCCGCCTTCGGCTTCACCAATGTCACCGGCACCGCCTGCAACCTGGCCCTGACTGCGGGCAGCTCGCTGTTCTGCACCCCCCCGGCTTATGTCTCGCCGAATGCCAACGAGACTTATCTGTTCGCCGACGGCGTGCATCCGAGCGGTGCCGCGCACGCGCTGCTGGCCAGCGTGGTGCTGTCCACCCTGTCGGCTCCGGGCGAGGTGTCGATGGCCGGTGAGATCCCGCTGCAGGTCTATGACGACCAGAGCCGCACCGTCAATCGCCAGGTTTTCGGCGCCGGTGGCCGCGACGTGGGCACGACCAACGTCTATGGTGCCCTCAACGTCGGTCGCCAGGAATTCGAAGCCACCGCCAACACCAGCGCGATGGACAACGACCTGTACTCGCTGACCTTCGGTGCCGATTTCCGTTCCAGCGAAAGCTTCAGCTTCGGCGCCGCAGCTACCTTCGGCAGCTCCGACGGCGACGTCGGCCGCAGCAGTATCGAAAACAAGCAAGTGTTGTTGACCGGTTACGCGGTCGGTCATTTCGGCATCGGCTACGTCAATGCCTCGATCACCGGTGGCAGCGCCAACCTCGACATCGTCCGCCACATCGCCCTCGGCCCGACCGTGCGTGACGAAGTCGGCAACACCAGCGCCACCCACACCGGTGCCGAGCTGGGCGCCGGCTTCACCTTCGGTAACGACAACTTCCGCCACGGCCCGTTCATCAGCGCGACCTGGCAGAAGGTGGACGTCAAGGGTTACGCCGAAGACGGCCTCAGCTCGACGGCGATGTACTTCAGTGACTTCAACCGCAAGTCCACGGTCGGACGCATTGGTTACCAGGCACAAGGCGACGCGGGCGGTTTCCGTCCGTTTGGCCGTGTGGCCTGGGCGCGTGATACCCAGGACCGCGTGACCCGCGTGCAGGCCGGCAGTAACACGATGAACGGCCACTTCACCCTGGACGGTTTCCCGGGTGCGGAAGACTGGATCGAAGCCGAGCTGGGCGCGGACTACGCCTTCAACGACGACACCTACGTGTCCCTTAGCTACCGCGCCCGCCTGAGCGACGACACCCAGGACCTGAAGGCCTTCAACCTCGGCTTCCGCAAGGAGTTCGGCGCGGCCGCGGCCCCGGCGCCCGAGCCGGTCGAGGCCGTGCAGACCACCTGCGCCGACCTTGACGACGACAGCGATGGCGTCAACAACTGCAACGACAAGTGCCCGGCCTCAGCCTCAGGCGAAGCGGTCGGCCCGGATGGTTGCATGGTGCCCGCCTCGGAGCCGGAGCCGGTCATGGAGCCCAAGCCCTTCCGCAACTGATCGCTTCGCATCGCGATTATCGAAGCCCGGCGCAAGCCGGGCTTCTTTTTTGGACGAGCTTGCGAGTCCAATCTTGGGGCCGTTCAGGCGCGTCATCGGGTTTGGCCAAACACGGGAAAAACGCCCAGATCCGGCCAATTGTGGTTGAACAAGGGCAGCTACCGGCGTATGTTAAAAAAATATTACACGCGTCCGGGCACGCAGGTGCCCTCTGTCTGTCCGGCCGCACGCCTTGCGGGTTTTGCCGTTTCGAA
>JBBRXD010000135.1:0-6267 GCA_038248775.1 Lysobacterales bacterium
CATCTCCGCAAGGAACGTCTCGCGGCGCGTCTGTTTGCGCTTGCTCGCGTACTCCGAATCACCGAAGCTCATCTGCGACATCGACCGATTCCTGCTGGCGGGTTGACGCTATTTCAGCACAAGGACTTGTTCAGAGGTTCCCTAAGTAAACAATCTCACCGTTGCCGCCAATTCGGCAACCGGGTTTAGCGGCTCGAAATCAGCAAAGCGCACTCTGCGCTGCACGGACGTCGGCGTTTTTTTGTGCCTGACACTCTTGTGCAGCTCGTCCGCTGATTTCTGGCGGCGGTGTGAGGGGAGCCGCAAGGCTCGCCGGTTGCGCTTTGCCCGGTCCGCTAACCCGCACACCGTTCGCCACCCTTTTCGCCGTTCCGGGTGGCGACTCCACGCAAAGGGAGTTGTCCATGGAAAATCGGTCTGCAGTTGGCGGCACTGAGCCGCGTCGTTGTTCCCTTGTCCGCGTTGGCGGCGTTGTTCCCGTGTCCGGGAGACGCGCGCCATGAGCCGCCAAGGGTCGTTCTATCCCCTGCCCCGCGAGATCTCGTCCACGCCGGTGCTGTTTGCGTGCGTCCTCGACACGCCCGCCCAGCGCGAGGCGTTGCAGCAGGAGATCCTCGATCGCGTCACGGCCATCCAGGAACTCAGCCAGACCGTGGCGTCATCCCAGCTGGATGCCCCGGAACCGCGCTCGCACTTCGGGATTGCCGAAGCGGTGGCCATCCTCTCGCGTGATGTACGCGGGCTGCTGGAAGCCCATTTCGATACGGGGCCGTAAGTCCCCCGCTGCCGGGGCGGCGCCGCGCCGCTCCGGCGTTTCAGAAGGGTTTCACACTGAACGGGTTGCGCACCGCGCTACTGATGGGCGGCTGGTATGCTGGCCGCGTTCAGGGGAGTTCCACAACAAGGAGTTGTTCATGTTGTTCCATGCCTTCAGATCCATGCTGGGAGCCGCCGCGCTCCTGGTTGCCGCCCAGGCCGCCCAAGCCACCACGGTTCAATGCAGCCACTGCAATGAAGGGCAGATGCAGGCCAAGGCGAAATCGCTCGGGGCGGGAGGTTCGCCCCACATCGTCTGGAATCCGGTCAACGGCGAGGTCCGCCGCTACCGCGTCTATTGCGGTTCCGCACCGAATGCGACCGATAGCGGCGCGAAGTCCGGTGCAACGACCCAAGCCGGCTGCACGTTCCAGGCCGAGGATCTCCAGGTATCGGCCGACCTGGTAACGGTGGCCGAGGCCATGAGCCAGATCTGGAACCAGACCGGCGGCACGTTCAAGGCGCAGATCAACGCCAATGTCACCAGCCAGTCGTTTCCGGCCTATTTGCCGAACAAGCCGAGCGCGCACGATTTTCAGCTGGACGCGCAGCTCAGAGCCGAGATCATGGACCTGGCGAGTAGCCCGCAGATCTTCCAGCTTTCCAACGCGCCCCTGGCGGGTCCGGTCGTGCAAGTGCTGGCCCACATCGATGCGTTCCTGGCGATGACGCAAGGCGTGTTCGTCTCCGTCGATGTGGTGTTCGCTGACGGCTCGAAGATCACTGTGATGGTGAAGCTCAACGAGAACGCGACCTACGTGGCCAACAGCGCGCGGGACAGCAGCGGTCATGCGCTCGTTGATCCGAGCGACAGCCCGCGAAACTACGCGGGAAACTGGTATTACCCACCGGGCCAAGGTCCCGACATGGCCGCGTTCATCGAATACATGCGCTCGCTCGGTATACCGATCACCAGCGGGTCGGCCAATGGAGGCGTCATCACCTGCCACTGGAACCCCGCCAACAACACGACCACGTGCGTGGTACCGAACTGACAGCGGTCGGTTTGGCTTGGCTTGGCGGCGGGAGCTTCCCGCCGCCCTTTGCATCATCCGAGCACCGAGGCGAACAATGCCCCCTTACCGTTTTTCCATCGCGGCCGCCTGGGTGGTCGGCGGCATCGGCTGGCTGCTGGTTGGCCTCGCCTTCGTCCAGTTCGGCATGGCGTTGTTCGCGCCACCGGATCCAATCTTCCGCTCTGCGAGCGCGCTGTATCTGTGGGGTGCCGCCATGAAGGCGGGCATGTCACTGGCCGCGGGTCTTGGCCTGGCCGTGTTCGGTGGAGTCGCCAGGGCGGTGTTCGCGATGGCGCGGCGGGCGCCTAACGGGGTCAGGTTGACTTCCTCAGTAGCGCCAGCACGCTGACCCGACCCCGTTGCCCGCGGCGGCGGCTCGCAAGTCCTCGCCTACACGATGTCCGCGTCGGCATAGCCGGGGCCATACAGCACCTCGGCGATGTTCGCGTGGCGTCGCACGGTCCGCGCCACCACGCGCAGCCGCGGCGGCCGCAGCAGTCCCCTCGCCTCGGCCGGTGAGCAGCGCAGCCAGCGCGCGCGATCCTCGACGCGCACCACCACCGGAACGGCCGTGCCGTCGTACGGGTGGGCCAGCATCGTGCGGTAGAACACGCCAAAGGTCGTGATCGCCTTGCCGTCGACCAGCACGCTGTTGCACAGGCCCGCGAAGGTGACGGGTGTTACCTCGGGAACGAAGGCCAGCACGTCGCTCGAACCGGTCGCCATCCAGCCGGTCGCCGGAATCAGGCAGCGCCGGGGCGGTTCGACGGCGGCCCACAGGTCGCCGGTCACGCTGGACCCGGGCACCATCTCCGCATCCAGCAGCCGGTGGCGTGACGCCACCTCGCGGCGTTCGGGGGCCGTGGCCCAGGTCGGCACCAGGCCCCAGACGGCCGGGACGATGTCCACGTCCGTCACGGTGCGCACCAGGATGCGGGCCCGGCGGAACGGGCGCACCACACGGCGCGAGGCGGGCTGCAGGTGCGCAATGACGGCGTCCCAGAGCCGCGTCGACGCGGTCGGGTCGTTCGCGGGCGGGGGGTCGATCCAGAAGGTGTCCATAGGCACGGATACGTACATTCGTACGGGTCCGGGATCGTACACCGGCACGGGAGCGTTGCCATGTCACAAGCGGTGGCGGCCTGGCACCGCCGTATCCTGGCCGCCGGACCGGCGTGGCGCGGGGGAGGTGTGTCGTGGACTGCCGGGCCAGGGTCTGGCAGGGCTACCGCCGCTGCGTCATTTGCCTAACTATGCGTTCAAAGCGGACTACTGGAGAAATTCGATGCTTCCTGATGTGTCATCGACCCGCGGCGGTCTGCCGCGCCGTCATGCTCCTGCGAGGAACGTAATCGGTTTGCTGTTGGCTTCGGCTGTCTGCCTCGGCGCTGCATCCGCGGTCGCCTGCGATGGTCCGGATCCCGGTCCTGTCGAAGCGCGGTTCGAGAGTGCAACGGTCGTCGCGATCATTCGCGTCATGTCCGTGTCGATCGCTCCAGGGGATGGCTCGTATGTTGAAGGCCACGCCGACGTCGTGGAAACGCTGAAGGGCGCTCACCGCGCCGGGATACCCGTCCGCGGGCACCTCCCCCAGGTGGATTGCTGGGCTTCAATCGATGTCGGCCGCGACTACATCGTCTTCCTGCCAAACCCGGCAGGCAGGTACGAGGCTTGGTTCTCGATGTTTGGTAAAACCATTCCCGTGAGAGATATCCCGGACCGGCTGCTGCGAAGGTGGCGGGCAAAGACATGAAGACGAGGCCGAGCGGACTGCGGAGAGGTTTCCATGTTTCCCGGCGTCATGTCGCGACGCCGCCGTTGCTACGGCGTTAGGCAATACGAATGCAACGCGCGGCCGCGAGCGTGATCGAAGTATTGGAGCGAGCGTTTCCTCAGCGCGTCGCGTTGGAGGAGATCACGCGACACGACTGTGACGAGTGCGCTGCGATTCGGCGTGGCCTGGCTGGCCGCACATGGGGCGAGGTTCCCAACGCGTTCGCCGAAGAGTTCTACGACAGCCTGCCGTTGTTA
Source organism: Lysobacterales bacterium (assembly GCA_038248775.1). GTDB lineage: Bacteria > Pseudomonadota > Gammaproteobacteria > Xanthomonadales > Xanthomonadaceae > Arenimonas. The sequence goes on from JBBRXD010000135.1 coordinate 3,864, forward strand.
TCACCCGATGCATACAACGCCTACCTTGCAGTCTGGCTCCGGGCTTCCGTCGAGAACCCCGATGGCGATGCAGCGGGCATGATCGCCATCAATTTATCTCACAAGCCCAATCAGGCCGCCTTTACGCTTTCCCAAGCAAGCGCACTTATTGCTGCGGTGGAGTTCGTCGCAAGCAATAATCTTTGGGGCGCGGAAGACCCTGGCAACGTAGAGCAGGTCGCGGCCGTAAGGGCTACGTGGGCGAGCGTTATCGCGTGACCCCTTTATCGAGCGGACGTGCCAATGGCCGCTTTGACCTCCGACCCGCCGCTCACATCGAACGTAGGTTACTGGCATGTGCTACATCGTCCTTCTCGCCACCACATCGGATGACGACCTCGCTCGCCACAACACGACGTTGCTTCATTTCGCGAGGGATATTCCGACTACTGGCGCAGCAGCCGTCGAGGCGACGGCATTGCGCCACCCACATCGGTGGTATGTCGGTTCGAGCGCGGGGTGCAGCTGTTCCTTCCGGCACCTGTACAGCGTTGAGCTAGGCTTCGACGAGCCCGCAGACTGGTATCCCGAGGAAGCGGAAGACATTCAAGCAACGCTGCAGTTCATCCAGGTCGTTCGCGCGCTCGTTGCGGAAGGCCATGCTGAAGATCAGGACGAGATTAGGACACCCACAATTCGGATTCTTCCGACATCGCTTCCAGATGCGTCCGCACGCGCCATGACTCCCCATTGGCCATGCTGGCCACATGACCACCGCCCGCTACCACTTCATTACGCCCGGCAGCGACGGCTGCTATCACGGCGTGCAGCGATGCGTCCGGCGCGCTTTTCTCTGCGGCGTTGACGGCTACACCGGCCAGTCCTTCGAGCATCGCAAAGCGTCAGTAACAGGGTCAGGTTAACTTCTTAAGCACCCCTGACGGCAACGCTCACGCCACCGTGTCACCCCGCAAAGCAGTCAAAAAATGCGACCGGCGCGGTCGTCATCAAAAATAGCGGCCTACTGCGTGCTGATCGAAGCGGAACCCGCTACTGGAGTGCGGCGAGAGTTGAGACGACTACGCAACCGCCTATCGGCGTCGTCCCATTTCTAAGGATGGTCGTGCAGTTGATGATCGTCGCAGCCTGGTTGTTCACCGCCCAGAGTGACTGCGAATTCGTCGAAAGAATCGTCGTCATAGCAGACGTTGTTCCGATTGATCCGAGTGCGAGACATTGCGACATGGGCGCTCCGGAAGTTCCGTTGATGACGGTCTGGCAGAAGCTAACCTTCCCCGCGGGCGACAAAACCCACCCTTCCGGGAAGAAGCTGTAGTTGCTGGCCACTACTAGGTCGCCGACTGTGTTCTTTGAAGGAACAGGTTCACCGAAAGCGCTGTTCTTTTTCCCGGCTCCTACGTCAGCTGATGCGCGAGGCTGGATCCCTAGAATCCAAAACGACAGCAGAAGAGCGGCAGTCAATCTTCCGGGGCGATTGAATACGTGCGTTTTCATCGTTCCTGACCTCGTAGGCTAGTCCTCATCTCGCAATAGTCCGCGTCGATGTTCGCGAATCAATAATCCAAGCTGGCTACGCTATTCGAATCCGCTCAGAAACACGATATCAAGTTCCATTTTCGGAGCGCAGCCGCCGGTCGGCGTGGTGCCGCTCAGAAGGATCAACGTGCAGTTCACCACTGAGTGATTTACGACCCAAAGTGCGAAGGCATCCACGGATACCACTACGGACGATGCCAGAGTTGCACCAATCGAACCAATGACGCGGCAAGTTGACCTTGGTGCCCCTGATTGCCCGTCGACTACGGCTTGGCAATAGCTTACTCGTCCACCTGGCGAGACAACCCAGGGTCCGCCGGCCATGAAGAAGGTGTAGCCACTAGCGGAAATCGGCTGGGCGCTGCACGGAGTAAGGGCGCAAGCTGACGTGGCCACGAATAGAATCGAGGCAATGTGTAACGGGAATGCGAAACGAGCCGAAACCACATTACCCCCCTCTGGACCGCACGCAGCCCGGCTTGCCAACCAAGAAGGCGCGTGCGCAAACGATAGCGCATGACCACTACCGGGCTAGGTTAACTTCCAGCAGCCGGAGATTAGGACACCTGCCGGAGATTAGGACACCCACAATGCCCATTCTTCCAACTGGGTGTCCTGAGTTTCCCGGCGCCTATTGGTACAACTCTATGGGTGTCCCGATTCTCCTGCCTATTGGTACAACTCTATGGGTGTCCCGATTCTCCTTCCCGATTCTCCTCCCGATTCTCCCTGGTCCAGTCCGTTGCCCGGACCACTACAGCTCGCTGCGTCGGTGCGGCTAACGGGGTCAGGTTGACTTCCTCAGTAGCGCCAGCACGCTGACCCGACCCCGTTTCCCGCGGCAGCGGCTCGCAAGTCCTCACCTACA
>JBBRXD010000136.1:0-6255 GCA_038248775.1 Lysobacterales bacterium
GCCCCCGGCTGGGGGGCCGGGGTTGGGGGGCGGCGCGGGGCCGCGTTTCTTTACCTCCGGCCCGCCCCGCCCCCCCCCCCCCCCCCCCCCACGGCCGCTCCCACACAAGAATCAGGCGCCGCGGACGGCCATTGTGAGGCGCGATGCGCAGACCAGGCGGGGTTTAGCGGACGCGCAGCAGGCCCGGGCGCCAAGCCGGGGTATAGCCTTCGCGGGCATAACCGGAGCTTTTGCCATAACCGGTGCCGGCGTCGCGCGAACGCTGGCGGTGCATGCGGTCCTGCAGTTCGTCGCGGCGGGAAGCGAGCCAGTCGGCACGGCCCACGGCGGCGGGATCCATGCCGCGGCGATCGGATTCGCCCTGCCGGTAGTCGCAGAATTCATCGTAGGCATCAATCTCGTGGCGCAACTCGCGCACGCACAACTCGATGGCGATGGCGTCATCGAAGTAACCAAGCACCGGCACGTTGTCGGGAATGATGTCCTGCGGATCGGCGAAGTAAACCAGGGCCGACAGGACGCGCTGGCGATCTTCAGCCGGCAATTGCCAGCCTTCGTCACGAACCATGGCGATCAGTGCGTCAAGCTTGTCCAGGCGCTGGAAGATGAAGTCCGGCAGTTCCATGCCGCTGGCGCCCTTCAACAGCGTGCCCGCTGCCTCCATGATTTCTTCCGAGGACTTGTCGCCGGCGGTCTCCGCGGCGGCCTTGATGGCCTTGGTGAAGTGTTCCAGGTCGCGGTCGGACAGTTCGAAGCTGATGGCGAGGGGCATGGGTTTAATCCGGCGGAGTTAACTGAAGGATGAAGCCTAGGCTGCGGCGCTTTCCCAGTCAACTTTACAAGATGGGGATGAAGCCGGCCCCGAACACCGTCAGTACGCGGGTATAGATCGATTTCAGGGTCAGGTTCACTTCCGGGAAGTCGCCCACCGCGTCGTAGCAATCGTGGAACCCGGGCGCCCCGGGCGGCAGCGGCTGGCAACCGGGCTTGAGCTCGTAGCTGGTGGCGTAGGGAAACGGCCAGACATCGAAGATCGGCAGCTTTTCCGAGAATTTGCCCAAGTTGTAATTGAGCTGCGCCAGCGCGGGCAGCGTTTCACGCGGGGCGATGGTCCAGGAATTGCCCGGCTTGATGTCGCGCCGGATGCTGTTGGCCAGAGCCGTGGCGAACACCGGGTCGTACACCATCACCAGGCTTTCGGTGTTGAAGTCATTGGAGCGCGGATCGAAATTGTGGCTGCCGACGATGCCAATGCGTTCATCCACCACCATCGACTTGGAATGCAGGCCGATGCGCACGCCCGCCCGCTTCAGTGGCACCGGCCGGTGGCTCGAACCCGAGCCCAGCCAGCGCTCATCCGCTTCCTGGTCGGGCTCCGGGTTGGCCTTCGCGTCGGCCGCCAGCGCCTCGGCGGCGCCAGGCACCGCCATCAGGTTGATCGGCATGTCGGCCGGAAACGGTTTGTACTCGTGGATCTGGAAACCCAGTTCGCGAAGGTAGAGACGCTTGTACTTGTGCGACATCGCATAAACCGGAAACGCATCAGTGGCGGCGAGCGAGTTGGTGGAAACAATCACCGACAGCGGCGGATTGCGCTTGTGAAGGCGGCGGAACAATTGCCGCGCCTGGCGCGACATCACCAGGTAGGGCGTCTGCAGCAGCAGTTCCTTCTGGCTGCTGGCCAACGCACCCAGCAGGGCCTCCGACGCATCCACGCGACTCTTGGGGCCTTCGTCGTGCTTGCCGGGCAAGTCGCCGAAAAATTCGATGCGGCCGACCTGGTACAGGAAGGGTGACAAGCGCGCGTACACGGCGGCGCCGTCGCCGGCATCGGCGGCCATCTTCTGCACGCGCTCCGATCGCGGTGGCAGCGGGCCGTCGGGCGGCCCCTTGTTGGCAATCAGGACGCGCGCAACATCGCCCAGGTCGGAGGGCGGAAGCGCGCGCTTGTCATTCCAGAACGCATCGAAATTGCGCTTCATTGCCTGGGTGACCGGCCCCGCTATCAGCAAGTCGCGGTCGCGGTAGTTGTAATCGTCGTTCCAGTCGAAATACTCGTCTTGTACGTTGCGGCCGCCGATCACTGCCACCCGATCATCCACCAGCATCACCTTGTTGTGCATGCGCCGGTTGAGGTCGCGGAAGCGGAACAGGATGGCGCCGGCGAATTCGATCGGGTTGACTTTCGCCTGGTCGAACACCGGGTTATAGACGCGAAACTCGAAGTTCCGATGGAAGCTGGCCAGTCGCGCCTGCAGTTCCGGATCGGCCAGGCCGTTGAGCTGGTCCATCAGCAGGCGTACTTTCACGCCGCGTTTGGCGGCGGCGCTAAGTTCGTCCAGCACCACGCGGCCGGAGTCGTCGCGCGCGAAGTGGAAAGTCTGCAGGTCGATGCTGTGGCGCGCAGCGCGGATCAAGTGCACGCGGACGAGCAAGGCGTCGTTGCCTTCGTCCAATATCAACGCACTGTGCCGCGGCGCCCCAGGCGTGGCCGCGCCATAGGCCTGGTCGCCCAATGCCAGCAAGGGCGAGTCCACGGCGCAGTCGGTGCTGCAGCCCACTTGCGTACTGCGGGCGTTCTCGGCGTAGTCGGCCGCCTGCAGTCGTTCATTGCGCGAAACGTGCGAGCACGCGGCCAACAGCAGCAGGGCGCCGGCAAGGGCTAGGCGCGCAGTGCGATTCATGGCGAGGTTTTTTCCGCCCGCAGTCGCACGTTGAACCTCAAGTCCACCTCGTCTTTCACCATGGATCGGTAGGCAGTCATTCCAAAGGCATGGCGGCTGACGGTTCCCTGCACGTTGATGTCGCAGCCGCGACCGGGCTGGTCGCACTCGGAAGGTAGCAGGCGGAAACTGACTGGCTGCGTAAGACCGCGCAAGGTCAGCCTGCCGGTCAGGAGTCCGCCTTCATGCAACACCGCATCGCTGAACAGTTCCGACTCGAAACGGATGGTCGGATAGCGGTTTACTGCCAGGAAGGAATCGGACCGGGTCACCCGATCCATCCAGCGCGGCCCCTCCACGCGCAGGTTGCGTCCATCCACCTGCACCACGGCCGTCCAGCCTGCCTCCGGCGAACCGGCGAACTTGCCGCTGACGCGGGTCAGGTGGCATTGGGTCGGCTTACCCATGCGCAGCGCGACGGCGAAGGAGGCACTGGACTGTGGACCATCGATGGCCAGCGTTTTTGCGGTCGGCGGGGTCTGGGCCTGGGCGGCCATGGGCGTCAGCGCAGCAACCAGGAACAGCAACGCGCGGGGCGCGCGGCTCATCCCGTCATGGCCACCAGAACGCCGCGAGCTTGGCGGCGCCCGGCTCGAGTTGCGCGTCGACGGGCAGGCTCAGCACCGCCACCCCCCCGGCCGGCATGCCGCGAAAATCACCCGATTGGCCCGAGGCCAGCAAAGCGGCCATCTGTTCCAGCCCGGGGTTGTGCCCGATCAGCAATACCCGGGCGTGCTCGCGGTGCTCGTCGGCCACCTGTATCAGCGTGCCGGGCGTAGCGTCGTAGATTCGCTCGTCTTGCATCTGCTCGACATAGCCCATCGCCTGCAGCACTTGTTCCAGGGTTTCCCGCGCGCGCCGCGCCGGCGAACAGATCACGCGGTCGGGAACGTAACCGTGGTCCTTCAGCCAGCGTCCTGCGGCCTCGGCTTCCGCCAGTCCCTGGCGCGACAGAGCTCGGTCGCGATCGTCCTGGCCCCCGGCGGCGGACTCGGCATGGGCATGGCGCAGCAGGATCAGTTCACGCATCAGACAGTCTTCCTTAACCATTTGAGGATGGGCGCCCAGTCTTGCTGGTGGCCGCGGATTTGTTCGGAGTGGTAATCGAAAACGCTCTTACCCAGAGCCACCATCAATACATAAGCCTGGGTGTCGCGCAGTTCGCCCACCACCGGATATGGCCAGGACTTCAGCTGGCTGACCGCCTGCTGCGACGCGCTGGTCCAGGGCTTGAGCCGGTTGCCGACCAGGCCCACGGGCAGCTTGCCCTTCTTGACGCGCGGGTTGAGCGCGAGCGAATTGAGGAAAGGCACGGTGGCTTCCAGGTCGATCATCGACGGGTTGACCGGCACGATCACCGCGTCGGCCCGGGCCAGATAAGCCTCCAGGTCGTCGCCCATCGCGCCCGCCGCGCTGTCTATCACCATGCGTTCGATATCGCTGGGAACAAGCTTTTCCCAATTGCGCCGGGTACCGTCGATGGGCAGCACCGCCGTCTGGGATGCCGCGCGCTTTTCGCACCAGTGGGTGGACGACTTCTGCCGGTCGGCATCCACCAACACAGTGCGCTTGCCATCCAGCGCGAAATAGGCGGCCAGGTTGGTGGCCAGGGTGGACTTGCCGGCGCCGCCCTTCGAGCTGGCGACCAGTACCGTGCGCATGGGCATCTCCTTGCGAGGGGCTTCAGGCCACTCTACATGAAAGAGCAGAAACTCTAACTCGCTGTGTGACCTTGGCATTGAAGCGTTCGCCAGCTCGGCCATTTTGGCCGCGGGCGAGCGCGCCCCCAAGCTTCGGAGGGTCCATGGACAGCGCAGTGCCGAAGGGGCTCTATGCCCCCGGCTTCGAACGTGACAGTTGTGGTTTCGGATTGATCGCCGACCTCGACGATCGCCCCGACCGCGGCTTGGTGGAAGCTGCGCTGACGGCCCTGTCCCGCCTGACGCATCGCGGCGCGGTGGGCGCCGACGGCCGAAGTGGCGATGGCTGCGGCCTGCTGATCCGGCGCCCGGCTGTGTTCCTGGCCGCCATTGCGGCGGAAGCCGGCATCCGGCCGCGCCCGAATTTCGCGGTCGGCATGGTGTTCCTGCCCGATGACGAGCGCGATGCCGCCTTTGCCCGCGCCATCTTGACCACCGCGCTGGCCAGCCAGCAGTTGGACGTGGCGGGCTGGCGCGTCGTGCCGGTCGATCGCGAAGCCTGCGGTCCGATCGCACTGGCCGGCATGCCTCGCATCGAACAGGTCTTCGTCGATGCCGCTGACTCGCTGTCACCGCCGGATTTCGAGCGAGCGATGTTCCTGGCACGTCGTTCCGCGGAAAAATCACTGGCCAGCATCAACGGCTTCTATGTGGTCAGCCTTTCTGCGGCGACCCTGGGCTACAAGGCCATGGTGTTGCCCGACGCGCTGGCCGCCGTTTATCCGGACCTAGCGCGCGCCGACCTCGCTTCGTCGGTGGTGCTCTTCCACCAGCGCTTTTCCACCAACACCGCGCCGGCATGGAAACTCGCCCAGCCGTTCCGCCTGCTGGCGCACAACGGCGAGATCAACACCATCGAAGGCAATCGGCACTGGTCGCTGGCGCGCGGTGTGCGTTGGTCCACGCCCCGGCTCGATTTCAGCCAGCTGCAACCGCTGGTGTCGCTGGAAGGTTCTGATTCGCAAAGCCTCGACAACATGCTCGAAGTCCTGCTGGTCGGCGGCATGGATTTGCTGCACGCAATGCGCATCCTGATTCCACCGGCCACCTCGTCGCTGGAATACAAGGATCCGGACCTCGCAGCTTTTTACGAATACTTCGGCCTGTCGCTCGACCCGTGGGATGGCCCGGCCGGCATCGTGATGTGCGATTCGCGCTATGCCGCGTGCACGCTCGACCGCAATGGCCTGCGCCCCGCGCGCTGGACACTGACCGACACACGCCGGCTGATCGTCGCCTCGGAAACTGGCGTGTTCGATTGCGCGCCTGAAAATATCATCGCCAAGGGCAAGCTTGGCCCCGGCGAAATGCTGGCGGTGGACCTGCTGGAAGGCCGCCTGCTGGCCAGCGAGGACATTGATGCGATCAATCGCGGGCGCGCGCCATTCAAGCGCTGGTTGAAGCAGGGCGTCACCTACCTGACCGAAGAGCTTATCGACCCGTCGCTGGCCGCGGAACCGTTCGATGCGGCCACGCTGCGTCGCTTCCAGAAATTATTCCAGCTGACCCGCGAAGAACGCGAAAGCGTACTGCGCGTGCTCGCTGAAACCGAGCAGGAAGCGACCGGATCGATGGGCGACGACACGCCGTTCGCGGTGCTGTCGCATCACGTGCGCCCCTTATACGACTATTTCCGCCAGGCCTTCGCGCAGGTCACCAATCCGCCGATCGATCCACTGCGCGAGCAGGTCGTGATGTCGCTGGTCACGCAGATTGGTCGCGAGGGCAATGTCTTCGAGATGACCCCGGTCAACGCACGGCAGGTAATGCTCAATTCACCGGTGATGTCCCAGCGAAAGTTACGCCAGATGTTGTCACTGCCGGATTTCGCC
>JBBRXD010000137.1:0-6249 GCA_038248775.1 Lysobacterales bacterium
CCATCAATGCCTTCAGCCAGGGCGTGGCCTATTTCCACGCGGGTATCGACACACTTCGATCGAAATCGCTGGACCGCAACAGCTACGACTCCGGGGACTGGTTCAATCGAATCGACTGGAGCGGGCAGGACAACTATTTCGGCACCGGATTGCCGCCGAAGTCCAACAATGGTCGCGACTATGGCCTGATGCGACCCTTGCTTGCCAATGCCGCGATTCGCCCGACGCCGGCGGATATGACCTTCGCGAGCGGAGCCTTCCGCGACCTGTTGCGACTGCGTGCGAGTTCGCGATTGTTCCGCCTGCGCAGCGCGGCCGAGATCAAGGCGCGCTTGAGTTTCCCCAACGTCGGGCCCGGCCAGAATCCGGTCGTGCTGGTCGGACACCTGGAGGGTGGCGGCCTGGAAGGCGCAAACTTCAGCCAATTGCTTTATTTTATAAACGTGGACGACTCCGCGCAGGTGATTACGCTGCCTGGCGAAGCGTCGAAGCCTTGGGTGTTGCATCCCGTGCACCTCGGCGACTCGGCCGCAGACCTGCGTCCGCGACAAGATGCAATCCATGACCGGGCAACCGGCCGCTTCTCGGTGCCACCGCGCACCGCCCTTGTTTACGTGGTGGATTGAATGCTCAACCGGAAATCCGCGCCCGCGCTGGTGCACGACACCCTGCTGCTATTCGGCGCTACCGGCGACCTGTCGAAGCGTTACCTGTTTCCGTCGCTCGTACACCTGCTGCGCGACCGCCTGCTGCCTGCTGAGTTTCGCCTGATCGCCATCGGCCGGCAGGATTACGACCAGGAAGGATTCAGGGCCTGGTTGCGCGAACAATTACCCGACGAAGCCGCGCGCAATCGCGAGGCATTCAACGACCTGCTGGCGCGCACGCGCTATGTCGCGGTGGAGCTGTCCGACAGCGCCGACATGTCGAAGCAGCTTGCGCAGTTTTCCGACCGCCCGTGCGTGAGCTACCTGGCCATTCCGCCGCACCTGTTCACGCCGACCTGCGAGGGACTGCAAGCCGCGGGGCTGTTGGCCGAACCGTCGCGACTGGTGCTGGAAAAACCAATTGGCCACGACCTGGCCTCGTCGCGCTTCATCAATGCGACGCTGCGTGGCTTCCTGGATGAAGGCAGGATCTTCCGCATCGACCACTACTTGGGCAAGGCGCCGGTGCAGAACCTGCTGGCGCTTCGTTTCGGCAACACGCTGATGGAAGCGGTGTGGCACAACCGCTGGATCGAATCGGTGGACATCCTGGTGGCGGAAACGGCCGGCGTGGATGGTCGCGAAGGTTATTACGCGCAATACGGCGCGCTGCGCGACATGGTCCAGAACCACATGCTGCAGCTGCTGGCACTGATCGCGATGGAACCGCCAGGTTCGCTGGATGCCGGCAGCCTGCGCGACGAAAAACGAAAGGTGTTGCGCGCCCTGCGACCAATGACAGCCGATGACGTGGCCCGCGACAGCGTGCGCGGCCGCTACCAGTCAGGCGTGGTGGACGGACGGGCCGTACCGGGCTTCGACCACCCCAGCGACTGCGAAACATTCGTCGCCCTGCGCGCGCGCATCGACAACTGGCGTTGGGCCGGCGTGCCCTTCCGCCTGGTCACGGGCAAGCGGCTCGCGCAACGCACCACGCAGGTCGTGGTGTCGTTCAAGCCGGTGTCGCACTGGATCTTCGATCGTCCGCCACATTCGGGCGCGACGCCCAACCGCCTGTTGATGCAATTGCAGCCCGAAGAAAACATCGAGCTGGGCCTGATGGGCAGCCTGGCCGCGCCCGAATGGAGCGGCACCGAACTGCAGCCGCTGTCGCTGGACCTGGGCATGTCGGCCACGCCGCAACGGCGCATCGCCTACGAGCGACTGTTGCTGGACGCGTTGCACGGCAACCAGGCCCTGTTCGTGACCGGTGATGAAGTGGAGGCGGCCTGGTCGTGGATCGACAGCGTCAGCGAAGCCTGGAACACCGCCGGCGTGCATGCGAAGCCGTATCCGGCCGGATCCTGGGGCCCGGCCGATGCCAAAGACTTTCTGCCGGTAGCAGTACCCAGCGCCAGGCGTCCCACGAGGAAAGCATGAGTCGCTCCCTCGCCCTGCTGGCCGATATAGGCGGCACCCATGCTCGTTTTGCGCTGGCCGATACCATGCTGCCCGCGCCGCTGCTCGAGCAAAGCATCCGCCAGTTCGAAGTGGCGGGTTTCGCATCGCTGGTCGATGCCGCGAAGCACTATTTGATGCAGGTGGAAACCGGCCCCGACCGGGTCGAACAGGGCGTATTCGCGGTTGCCGGGCGCGTGGACGGCGACCACGCCTGCATCACCAACCACCCGTGGCAGATCTCGCGTATCGACACGCTTGCCGCACTGGACTTGCACGATCTGCGGCTGGTCAACGACTTTGCTGCGCAGGCAATGGCCGTGCGCCTGCTCACCGATACCGATCTCGCGTCCATCGGCAGATTGCCGGGTACTACGGGCAACCAAGCAGATCGCAACTACGCAGTATTGGGACCAGGAACCGGCCTGGGCGTAAGTGCCTTGATCATTCGCGACGGGTGCAGCCATGTGCTCGAAACCGAAGGCGGCCACGTCAGCTTCGCCCCAACCACGGCCGAGGAATCCGCCATCCTGGAGCGACTGTCGGAGAGATTCGGCCGCGTGTCGAACGAACGCCTGGTCAGCGGCAGCGGCCTGGTGAACATCCATCGCGCACTGGCGGAAATCGCCGGGCAGCCCGTGCCGGAATTGCGGCCCCATGAAGTCAGCGCCGGTGCCGTTCGCGGCGATCCACTCTGCCGTCGAGCCGTGGACGTCTTCTGCGCGGTGTTCGGCGCAATTGCCGGCGACCTGGTGTTGACGCTGGGCGCCTGGGACGGCGTCTTCCTGACCGGCGGCCTGGTGCCGAAGCTTCTGGACGCGTTGCACGCTTCCGAATTCCGCAGGCGATTCGAGGCCAAGGGGCGATTCTCGCCGGCCATGGCAGCGGTTCCGTCGCTGGCCGTCCTGCACCCGCAGGCGGGACTGCTCGGCGGCGCGGCGTTTGCGTTGCAGAATGGCAGTCCAGGACACGTGGACCGAGCTTGAACACGATGGATGGCAAATTGTCACCGGCTAATCGCGTGTCACCGGAATGGATCCTGCATGCCGACACATCGCGATGGAGTTCTGCCATCGCCGGTATCACTGCCGATGCCTTGCGCGCCGACCTCGCCGTGGGCGACGGCGCGCGCCTGCTGGTGTCCGGGGGCACGACACCGGCGCCTGTCTATCGCGAACTGACGCTGCATGGCCTCGACTGGGGTCGCGTGCGCGTCGCACTGGTTGACGAGCGCTGGTTGCCGCCGGGTGATGCCGACAGCAACGCCGAACTCGTGCGGGAAACCTTGCTGGATGGACCCGCTGCTGTCGCGCGCTTCGAGCCGATCCTGATGCCCGACCGAAACCTGGATGAATCCGTGCGCGCGGCCAACCGAATGGCACGCCCAGCCAGCATCGCGCTGCTGGGCATGGGCCCCGACGGGCATACAGCGTCCCTGTTTCCTGGCGCGCCGTCGCTGGCGCCGGCACTGGTCGCCAGCGACGACTATGTTTCCTTCGATGCAACCGATTGCCCGGGCGCTGGCGCCTGGCCGCTGCGCATCTCCATCACGCCAGCCGGCCTGGCCAAGGCGCGGCATCGATTGTTGCTGGTGCGTGGCGAGCCCAAGCGTCGCTTACTGGAGCGCGCCATCGCCGGCGATGACGTCTTCGAACTGCCCGTGCGATCCTTGTTTTCGCTGCCCGGCAATCCCCTGCAAATCCACTGGTGTCCCTGATGAATTTTCCGCTGCAAGACCGTGTCATCGCCGTCACCGAACGCATTCGCGAGCGGAGCCGGCGCACGCGCCAGGCCTATCTTGAAGGCGTGGATGCGGGCCATCGCAATGGTCCGCTTCGGCATCGGCTGAGCTGCGGCAACCTGGCGCACGGTTTTGCTGCCTCGGGCGACGACAAGCCGCGACTCAAGGGGGGCGTCACGCCCAACCTCGGTATCGTCAACGCCTACAACGACATGTTGTCGGCGCACCAGCCGTTCGAAACCTATCCCGAACTGATCCGCGCCGTGGCACGCGCACACGGCGCCACCGCGCAAGTGGCAGGCGGCGTACCGGCGATGTGCGATGGCGTGACCCAAGGCCGTGCCGGCATGGAGCTTTCCCTGTTCTCGCGCGACGTAATCGCACAGGCCACGGCCGTGTCGCTGAGCCACGACATGTTCGATGCGGCGATCTGCCTCGGGGTCTGCGACAAGATCGTGCCCGGCTTGCTGATTGGCACACTCGCCTTCGGCCACCTTCCCGTGGTTTTTGCACCGGCCGGACCGATGACACCCGGACTGTCGAATCGCGAAAAAGCGGCGGTGCGCGAACGCTTCGCCGCCGGACTGGCCACGCGCGAAGAACTGCTCGAAGCCGAGTCGGCGTCCTACCACTCGGCGGGCACCTGCACTTTCTACGGCACAGCCAACTCCAACCAGGTGTTGCTCGAAGCGATGGGCCTGCAACTACCGGGCGCGTCCTTCGTCAACCCGGGCACGCCGCTGCGCACGGCGCTGACGACAGCCGCCACGGTTCGCGCACTCGAGATCAGCGCACTCGGTAGCGACTACCGGCCGATTGGCCGGCTGGTGGACGAGCGTGCCATCGTCAATGCCATCGTCAGCCTGATCGCGACCGGTGGTTCGACCAACCACACCATCCACTGGATTGCCGTCGCACGCGCGGCCGGTATGGTGCTGACCTGGGATGACATCGATCACCTTGCACAGGGCGTGCCGCTGCTGGCGCGGATCTACCCCAATGGTGCGGCCGACGTGAATCGCTTCGCGGCATCAGGCGGCATTCCCTTCGTCTTCCGCGAACTGATGCAGGCCGGGTGGATGCATTCGGACGTGGTCACGATCGCCGAGGGCGGAATGCCCGCATACACACGTGAGCCGCGCCTGCTCGACGGCCATCTGTCGCTAGTGGACGGCATTGCCACCAGTGCTGACGAAGAGGTAGTTCGTCCCGCGTCCGCGCCGTTCGAGGCCAACGGTGGATTGCGCCTGGTCACCGGCAACCTGGGCCGCGCGATGATCAAGCTTTCCGCCATCGCGATGGAACAGCGGCGGATCGAGGCACCTGCCGTGGTCGTGGACAATCCGCAGGCATTGAACAAGCTGCATGCCGCGAACGCCCTGCCCCGCGATTTCGTGGCGATAGTGCGCTTCCAGGGGCCGCGCGCCAACGGCATGCCCGAGATGCATAGCCTGACGCCGTTGCTGGGAATGTTGCAGAACCAGGGCCGGCGCGTGGCCCTGGTGACCGATGGCCGGCTTTCCGGCGCGTCGGGAAAAATTCCATCGGCGATCCACGTCACGCCCGAAGCCATCACCGGGGGTGCGCTGGCGAAGCTGCGCGATGGCGACATCATCGTGATTGACGGCGAGAACGGCGTCCTGCAGGCACTGGTACCGGAAGCAGAATGGCTGGCACGCACGGTCGATCGCGACAGCACCCCGCCTTCGCACGACCTCGGTCGCAACCTGTTCGCGATGAATCGAATGGTGGCCACCCCGGCTGACCAGGGCGCGCTGAGCATTTCCTGCGGACCGGTGTTGTCGGACGCACGGGCAGGCGTTGACTATGATGCCGAGTACGAACTCGGACGCGCCGGCCAACTGGCGCCGCACGAAGCAAAGGACGCCTGATGACCCACCCGCGACTCGCTGGCCACCAGGCAACCGCGCTACGCATGCTGCGCGCGGCAGGCATCCTGCCGATTGTTACTGTCGATAGCGTGGACCAGTCCATGGCAGTGGCCGAGGCACTGCAGGAAGGCGGACTGCACAGCATCGAGCTCACCCTGCGCACGCCTGCCGCCCTGCCGGCGCTGTCAGCATTGAAACGCGCGTTCCCGGAACTGGTGATTGGCGCGGGTACCGTGCTCAATCCCGACCAGTTGCAAGCCGCCATCCAGGCTGGTTCCGATTTCATCGTCACGCCGGGTGCAACACCTTCGATGGCCCAAACGCTTGCTGCAGCGGACTTGCCAGTAGTGTGTGGTGCCGCGACACCGAGTGAACTGCTTGCATTGATGGGACATGGCTTTCGCGTGGCAAAGCTTTTCCCAGCCGCGGCAGTAGGTGGCATCGGCATGCTCAAGGCCCTGCACGGCCCGCTGTCGGAATTGATGTTTTGCCCGACCGGCGGCATCAGTGA
>JBBRXD010000138.1:0-6225 GCA_038248775.1 Lysobacterales bacterium
CGGCAAGCCCGAGCCCGCGCATGCCGAATTCTCCGACGCCATCCTGCGCAACCTTCAGGAAACCTTCGCCAGCGTCCCGCCCGGCGAGTTCGACGGCATCGTGCAATTGATTTCGGACCCGCGGCTTCGCATCCACCTGATCGGCGGCCGCTTCACCGATGCGTTGGCGCTCTACCTGTCGGTGCAATTGCGGATCCTGCGGCCCGGCGTCAGCCACATGCAGGAACAGGAATCGAACTGGCGCGACCAGTTGCTGGACATGGGCAAGCGCGATGTCCTGGTAGTCTTCGACATCCGTCGCTACCAGGCCAGCCTGCAACGACTCGCGCATGCCGCGGCCGCGCGGCAGGTTCGCATCGTGTTGCTCACCGACCAGTGGCTTTCGCCGATTGTGCGCGTGGCCAGCCACGTGTTGTCGGCACGGGTCGCGGTACCTTCCGTCTGGGATTCGAGCACTGCACTGATGGCCCTGTCGGAATGGTTGCTGGCCGAAGTGAGTCGGCAGGGCTGGGAAAAGAGCCGACGCCGCATCGAGGAACTGGAAGTCATGCTTGGCGGGGAAAGGCAGCCTTGAATCGATTCGTTCTGGGCCTGGTGCAGGGGATTGGCGCCTTGTGGGCAAGCCCCTACACCTTGGTCGGCCTGGTCGCCGGAGCGGCTGCGCTGGCGCTCGGCGCGCGGATGAGGATTTCCGATGGCGCGCTGGTATTCCACCACGTGCCCTTCGGTCCGGGCGGCGCGCTGACATTGGGCAATGTCATCCTGCACACCGGCAAGAGCCTGGACGAAATCGCGCCCACTTACGCCTGCCGCGCGCACGGCGGCAATGATTGCGTGCGCATCGGCGACCACGAGCGCGCGCACGTCTACCAGTACCTGGTGTTGGGCCCTTTGTTCGTGCCCCTGTACTTCGCCTTTGGCGGCGTATCGGAACGCAACCGATTCGAACAGGCGGCTGACCGCTATGCAATGACCGGACGCGGTTGGTGGCCGTGGCCCCAGGTCAGCGCGAAGCCTTGACTCCGACTACGGCGGCAGGCCCATCTTGTTGAGCAGCGCGCGGTAGCGCGGGTCCTTGCGCAGCTTGCCCAGCAATGGGTCGTACTTCACTTCCGCCATGCCGCCATCGCGTTGCGCAAACGCGCGATCGAGCCATTGGAATGCCTCGTCCTTCTGGCCGCGCCAGGCATAGACTTGCGCGACCTGGTAGGCCGCGTTATGGCCATAATCCTTGATCAGCGCATCGAGGGCCTGCTGCGACTCCGAGCCGCGACGCAGGTCATGTTCGGCGAGTGCGGTACCCAGCAGTTGCAAGGGTTCATAGCCCGATGCCGCAAAGGCGCGCGCGGCATTCTTCGGTTGCTGCTGCTGCAAGTCGATCACGCCGAGGCGGAAATGCACGAACGGGAATTCCGGTTTCAGCGCCAGCGCACGTTCCTGCGAGAGCCGGGCCTGTTCGAGCTGGCCGGCACCTTCCTGGTAATAGCCCAGCGCCTGCCACACCGAGAACAACAAGGGTTCCGCCTCGGTCGCCTTGCGCGTCGTCTCGATGGCTTCGGGCAGTCGTCCCAGCGATGCGAGCAAGGCCCCATAGCCTTGCAGGATCCGGGCATCGCCGGGATTGAGCGCGACAGCTTTCTGGAAATCGGATCGGGCACCTTCCCAGTCCCAGGTTACCGATGCGCGCAGGTTGCCACGCGCCCAGTAACCGTCGGCGAGGTTCGGGTCGAGCTCGATGGCCTTGTCGGCGGATGCGAGCGCCCGGCGCTGGAGTTCAGCGACGTCGGCGGGTGTTTGGGCGTAGTCGGCAGCCCAGCCCTGGCTGACCGCCAGTTGCGCATGCGCTGCGGCAAAGCCGGGATCAAGGCGGATGACTTCCTGCATCGCCTCGACGCCCTGGCGCGCGGTTTCCGGCGTGCTGCGCGACCTGATCTGGCGCGCGCGCAGGAACTGGGTGTAGGCCTGCGGATTCACAGGGCGATGCGCAGCCGGTGTTGCGCCATCGAGCAATTCCACTTTCAAGGCTGATACGACAGCGCCCGCGATTTCGTCCTGCACGGCATAGACGTCGATCAGGTCGCGGTCGTAGGTCTGAGACCACAAATGGAAACCGGTCTGCGCGTTGATCAACTGCACCGTGATGCGGACCTGGTTGCCGGACTTGCGCACACTGCCTTCCAGCAGGTTGGTGACGCCGAGCTCCCTGCCAATTTGCTTGAGCTCTTCGTTCTTGCCCTTGAAGCTGAAGGCCGAGGTGCGGCCGACTACCTGCAGTTCCGGCACTTGCGCCAACAGGTTGATGAGCTCTTCCGACAGGCCGTCGGAAAAATACTCCTGGTCCCGGGCTTCGCTCATGTCCACCAGCGGCAATACCGCGATGGAGGGCTTTTTGGCACCCTCCATGTCGGCGGCCACGACCGCTGCGGCGGCAAGCGCCTCGCGCTGATGGTCGCGGTTCTGCACGAACATCATTGTCGCGACCACGATCAGGCCGATCGGCAGCGCGATCAGCCAGGTGCTGCGCGGCGAGGACTGGCGTCGCAGGTCGATCTTTGAATCGGAAACCAGGGGCTGGTTTCCCGACAGCGCGGCCTCGATGCGGCGCACCAGTTCACCGCCGGTATGCACGCGGTGCGCTGGGTCCTTGGCCAGCAGGGCATCCACCAGCGGCTGCAGGTGCCCGAGGTGTTCGGGCAGGCGCGGAATTGGTGCGCTGATGTGCTGCATGCCAATGGCCCAGCCATCGGTGCCCTGGTAGGGCAGGTGGCCAGTCAACAACTGGAACAGGACAACGCCCAGGCTGTACAGGTCGGCGCGGCCATCCACCTTTTCGCCGCGCAGTTGTTCGGGGCTCATGTAATGCGGGGTGCCGATACTGGTGCCTTCGTTGGTAAGCCCGCTCTGCGTGGCCAGCGCATGGGCGATGCCGAAATCGGAAAGCACGCAACTGCCGTCGTGGCGGCGCAGGATGTTTTCCGGCTTCACGTCGCGATGCACCACGCCCTTGTCGTGCGCATAGTCCAGCGCACCGGCGATATCACGCACCACGCGCAGCGCGAAGCGGGGATCCTCACGACCTTCGATCAGGTTCGCTACTGTCCCGCCGGGCTCGTAGCCCATGGCCGTGTACGGGTTGCCATCGTGCACGCCGACGTCGTGGATGGCGACGATATTGGGGTGATGGAGCTGCGCGGCAAACCGGGCTTCGCGAAGGAAGCGCTCGGTGGCGACCGGGTCCCTGGCGAGCGACGGCAGCAGGACTTTCAACGCGACTTGACGTCCCAGTGATTCCTGCACGGCGAGGTAAACCGTGGCCATGCCGCCGTGGCCGATGATGCATTGAATGCTGTAGCCGGGGATTTCCAACACCAGCCATGTCCGATGGGGGGAGCCACGACTATACAACTTTGACCCGCGCGTAGGACGGCCACTAGAGCTATCGCGGCCAAGGCCGCTCCCACTAGCGCAGGGAGGCGTTCAATCTGTCCAGCACGTCGGTGCCGGGGCAGAGTTGGTCTGCCGCCAGGCGGTTGAACGGCGTTGCGCTGGTATTCAAGTGCTGATGCAGGTCGGCCGCATCCGGATCCACGTAGAGCAGGCCGGTCACCACCTCACCGCGGGCCTGCCGTTCCTGGATGAAATTCATCGCGGCAATCCGGTTGCTGGCGTCGTAGTCCGCATTCAACTTGCGCAGGCGCAGGACGCTGCCGTCATGCTGCTCAACTTCGAGCAGCTCGCCCTCGGCGAAGTCAACGACGATTTCCTGGCGGGGGGAGATCACGTCGATCCGGTTGACTGCCTCGTTGTGTTCGCGCACGTA
This sequence comes from Lysobacterales bacterium, assembly GCA_038248775.1. Classification (GTDB taxonomy): domain Bacteria; phylum Pseudomonadota; class Gammaproteobacteria; order Xanthomonadales; family Xanthomonadaceae; genus Arenimonas. Next base: position 3,821 of record JBBRXD010000138.1, read on the forward strand.
GTCGTAGCTCTTGGTGCTGCCTGGATGGTTGTTGAAAGCTACGCATGGGCTGATCACATCCAGGAAGGCCGCGCCTTTGTGCGCGATGGCCGCCTTGATCAAGGGCACCAGCTGGCGTTTGTCGCCGGAGAAGCTGCGGGCCACGAACGTAGCGCCCAATTGCAGGGCCAGGCTGACCATGTCGATGGGCGTATCGGCGTTGACCACGCCCTTCTTGGACGTGGAGCCCTGGTCTGCGGTTGCCGAAAACTGCCCCTTGGTCAGGCCGTACACGCCATTGTTTTCGACGATGTAGACCATGTTCACGCCACGTCGCATCACGTGCACGAACTGGCCGATACCGATGGACGCGGAGTCGCCGTCGCCCGATACACCGAGGTAGAGCAACTCGCGGTTGGCCAGGTTGGCGCCGGTCAGTACCGATGGCATGCGGCCGTGCACGGTGTTGAAACCATGCGACTGGCCGAGGAAGTAGTCGGGTGTCTTCGAACTGCAGCCGATTCCAGACAGCTTTGCCACCTTGTGCGGCTCGACGTCCATTTCCCAGCAGGCCTGGATGATGGCCGCCGAGATCGAGTCGTGGCCGCAGCCCGCGCACAGGGTGGAGATCTTTCCTTCGTAATCGCGCCGTGTGTGGCAAGCCTTGTTGGTGGTCAGCGAAGGATGGTGCAGCTTGGGCTTCGCGATATAGGTCATGGCTGGGCCTGCTTTGCCGAGGGCGTCGCAGAGGACGCCGGCGCAGGCATTCGCTGGGAAATGGCGGCCGCGATGAAGCGGGCCGTGATGGGCGTGCCGTCGTAATGCAGGATCGGCGCCAGCTTGGCCGGGTCGATGCCTAATTCGTTGACCAGCAGGCTGCGCAATTGCGCATCGCGGTTTTGTTCAACGACGAACACCAGTTCGTGTGCCGCAATAAATTCACCCACGCTGTCCGGAAACGGGAAGGCGCGAACACGGAGCGTATCGAGATGGATGCCGGATGCCTGCATGGCCGAAATCGCCTCGTCCATGGACGGACTGGTCGAGCCGAAATAGATCGTCCCGAAACGCGTGGCCTGCGCTGCCTGGCGCTGCTCGGGCTGGGGCAGCAACGCCTTGGCGGTATCGAATTTCTTCAGCAGCCGATGCACGTTGTAAAGATAATCGGCGCCGGCTTCGGAATACCTCGCATAGGCATCCTTGGTCGTGCCGCGGGTGAAGTAGCTGCCTTTCGACGGATGCGTGGCGGGATAGGTGCGATAGGGAATGCCGTCGCCGTCCACGTCGAGGTAGCGGCCGAATGGCTTGCCTGATTCCAGTTCTTCCGCGGTCATCACCTTGCCGCGATCCAGGCCGCGCGACGCGTCCCATTTGAACGGCGCGCACAGGCGCTGGTTCATGCCGATATCGAGATCGCTCATCACGAAGATCGGCGTCTGAAGTCTATCGGCCAGGTCAAGCGCCGCGGCCGAAAAATCAAAGCACTCGCCCGGGTCCTGCGGGAACAACAGCACGTGCTTGGTGTCGCCGTGCGAGGCGTAGGCGCAACTGAGGATGTCCGCCTGCTGGGTGCGTGTGGGCATGCCGGTGGAAGGTCCGCCACGTTGCACGTTGATGATGGTGACCGGAATCTCGGCCATGTAGGCCAGGCCGATGAATTCGGTCATCAGCGACACACCAGGCCCCGAGGTGGTGGTGAAGGCGCGCGCACCGTTCCAGCCGGCGCCAACAACCATGCCGATCGAGGCGATCTCGTCTTCGGCCTGGACGATGGCGTACAGGTTTTCCCCGGTAGCCTTGTCGACGCGAAATTTCTGGCAATAGGACTGGAATGCCTCGGCGCAGGACGAGGACGGCGTGATCGGATACCAGGCGCATACCGTCGCGCCACCATACACGCAGCCCAGTGCCGCGGCGCTATTACCGTCCACGAAGATTCGATCACCTATTTCGTCGGCCAAGCGCACGCGCAATGAAATCGGATGCTGCAGGTTCTGCCGAACGTACTCCCGCCCCATCTGCAGGGCCTGCACGTTGGAGTCCAGCAACTTGGGCTTGGACTTGTACTGTTCGCCGATCAGTTTTTCGATGACGGCGGCATCCATGTCCAGCAGCGCCGACAGCGCGCCGACATAGACGATGTTCTTGAACAACTGGCGTTGCCGCGGTTCGCTGTAGGCGGCGTTGCAAATTTCCGTCAGTGGCACGCCGATCACGTGCACGTCGTCGCGGAATTTCGACGCGGGCAGGGGCTTGGAGTTGTCGTAGAACAGGTAGCCGCCGGGTTCGATTTCCCTCAGGTCGGCATCCCAGGTTTGTGGATTCATCGCCACCATCAGGTCCACGCCGCCGCGCCGGCCCAGGTGGCCGCGCTCGGTCACCCGCACTTCGTACCAGGTGGGCAGGCCCTGGATATTGGAGGGGAA
>JBBRXD010000139.1:0-6176 GCA_038248775.1 Lysobacterales bacterium
CTTGGCGTCGGCAATATTGACGGAGGTCATTATTTTCTTCCTGACTACTTTGTTGGTCAGATTACGCGCGTCCGCTGGGGCTGGCAAGCCGCACAAAAAAACGGCCGGTGTTTCCACCGGCCGTCTGGTCTTGCGTGTTGAGTGCTATCAGAACTCGTACTTCAAGCCCACCTGCACCGACCACTGCGAGATGCCGTTGGTCTGGCCGTCTGAGTTGGTGGGAAGGCCAAGCGCAGTGGCCTGTCCGAATTCGGTGCCGCTGCGGTAGCCATAGACGTACTTGCCGGCCATGCCCGCCGGGCAGTTGACCCTGCATATACCCACCAGGCTGGCGACCGCGAGGTTGGCGTTGAAGCCGTAGTCGACGATGTGGCCCCAATCCTTGTTCAACAGGTTGCCGACGTTCTGGACATCCACCCACAGCTGTCCCTTGTGCCCTTCGAAGAAGCCGGGCAGCTCCTGGGTGAAACGCACGTCGAAGGTGTTGACCCAGCCGGCGCGGAATTCGTTTTCGGGCGCGTACGTGCCCCGGAACGCATTCAACCTGTCCTGGGTAGCAAGGTAGTTGAAGAAGGCCGTTTCCATAGCCGGGTTGGCGGTGAAGGCACCGGTAGTGGCGTTGAGCGAACCGAAAAGCACGTCACCCCGGTCGGCCGGCACGTAGAACAGGTCATTGAAGCTGCGGCCGTCGCCATTCGCATCACCCGCGAAAATGTAGCTGTACGGGCGTCCACTGCGGCCTTCGTAGAACAGGCCAATACGGGTCTCGTAGTCGCCGAAGAAGGCGTGCTTCCAATCGAGCGAGCCTGCGAATCGGTCCTTGATCTCGTAGCGGGCCGTGTTCGACGATTCCTCGTTGACGTTGAAGCCCAGCTGCGAGCCATAGCCAGAACCCGCGGTCGAGCTGGTCAGCGAGCCCACTTCGGTGGCATTGGTGTAGGTGTAGGCGAGGCTCCAGGACCAGTCGTTCTCGGTGCTGAACGGCCTGGTCAGCGAGAACGTCAGCTGCTGGGTCTTGCCCTTGTTCGTGTTACCGATCAGAAACACGTCGCCGAAGAAGCTGTTGTTGCGGAACCGAGCCCCGTTGGTCGGGGTTCCGCCGGTACTGGTGTTTCCGAACGGACGCGGGCTATTGGGGTTGTAATAGAGCACGCGACCGTCGGGACCGATGTAGCCGGGGCCGACATTCAGGGTCTGGTAGTACAGGCCGTTCTTGACGTCAGTGAGCAGGAGTTCCGCCGAGAGCACGGTGTCCATCCAGCCGGTCTGGGTTTCGAACGCGAGGTTGCCCTTCCAGATGGACGGAAGTTCGAAGCCCGGGGCGACGACGTTGACGTTGCGGTTCGCGTTTGCCGACGGCGGGACGGTCGGGTTCAGGCCGTTCGGGTTGAACAGACTGGTAAGGCAGGTCGCGTTGCGCGAAGACTCCGCCGGACCCGTATACAGGCAGTTGCGGTAGTTCGAGTAGGCGATGTAGTTGAGGCCGGTGCTGTTGAAGGAGTTGCCCACCCAAACCTGCGGGGCGTCGCCCTGGAACAGGCCCACGCCGCCGCGCAACTGCATCTGGCGCTCGGTGTCGAACGTGTAGTTGAAGCCGAATCGCGGCTGCAGCAGGAAACCGCCCTTGTAGGTCAGCGAGTTGTCATAGCCGAAGCCACCAGTCCACGCACCGGTGATCGGGTTGGTGGTCTGCGCGCCGGCAAAGGTCGCGTTGTACGTTGGCTGCGGATCGGTGCTCGGCTTGTCGCCGCGCAGGCCGAAGGTCAGGGTCAGGTTGCTGTTGACGTACCAGGTGTCCTGCACGAACAGGCCAAGGCCGCGGTTCGAATATTGCGCTGGCACCGAACCCGGGGCGGTCTGGTACTGCAGGTCGTAGTCGAAGTAGATGCCGTTCCTGAAGTTTTCGATGCCGTAGAAGCTGTAGTTGCCCCAGGAGTCCTGCAGGAAGTAGTTGTAGATGTCGTTGTCGCTGTACTCAGCGCCGAACTTGACGTCGTGGTCGCCCAGGGTCCAAGTGGCCGAGCCGAAATAGTTCCAGGTCTCGGTGAACAGGGCGTTGCCCATGGAGCTGCGCTCGGTGCCGATGCGGATGAAGTCGCCGGCGGAGGGGCCATTGGTCGGATTGCCGTCCTCGAAGTAGATCTGCACCGTGGGTGCCGTGGTCGGGCTGACGCGGACGGCATCGTAAGTGCGGTACGAGGCCTTGAACTCGGTGCTGAAATTCTCGGTCCAGTCGCTGAATACCTGGCCCACATAACTCTCGACAGTCTTTTCGTGGTTGTACCAGTTGGAGCTCAACGACAGCGAGCTGGCGGTCGACGTCTCGGGGCGCACCCGGGTCTGTTCGAGCTTGCTGTAGCGGAAGCTGGCGCGATGGTCGTCGCTGATGTTCCAGTCGAGCTTCAGCGCGTACTCTTCGAGCTCGGTGTCGCCACCGACCAGGCCGCCGGCGTCGAAGCCCCATTTGTCCTTGGCGATCTGCTGAATCGTGGCCACGTCGGCGGAGGTGAAGTCACCGCCGGATATCAGGGGATTGGTGCCCAAGGCCCGGCCGCCGGCCGAACCGATCTGGGTTTGCTTCAACTTCTCGTAGTTGGCGAAGAAGAACAACTTGTCCTTGACGATCGGACCGCCAACGGTGAAACCCCAGGTCTTGTCATCCTTGAATTCGTCGAAGGGCAAGCCCGCGACGTTCAGCGTGGCGCCGGCTACGCGGGTGGGGTAATCGCCGAACCAGTCGCCGTCGCGGAAACTGCCATACACCGAACCGCGGAACTTGTTGGTGCCCGACTTGGTGACTGCATTGACGTTGGCACCAGCCGCGCCGGCCATGGTCACGTCGTAGTTGGACAGGTTGATGTCGAGGGCCTCGATGGCCTGCAACGACACTGGCTGGCGCTGCGTCGGCAGGTTGTTGCCTTCGATGCCGAAGGTGTCGCTGGCTGACACGCCGTCGATGGAGATCTTGTTGAAACGCGGGTTCTGGCCGCCAGCGCTGATGCTGCCGGAGGCGCGGTCGGTGAACGCGATGCGCGGATCAAGGCGCATGAAGTCCTGGATGTTGCCGTTGATCGACGGCAGCGCGCGAAGCGTGTTCTGGTCGATGCTGGTGCCGGCGCCCATCTTGGTCGCGCTGAACACGGATGAAGAGGCGCCCGCCACGGCGGTCACCTTGTCAAGGGTGACGACAGCGCCGCCCAGGGTGGCGTCAACGGTGCTGGTCTGGCTCAAGTCCAGGTACACGCCATTTTCGGTGTCGCTACCTACGCCGGTCTTGTTGACGGTGACGGTGTAAGGGCCGCCTACGCGAAGGCCGCGGGCGGTGTAGCGGCCGCTGGCATCGGTGGTGGCGCGACTGACGGTACCGGAATCGACGTGGGTAATCGTGACTTCAGCGCCGGCAACGGGCGCGCCACTGGAATCGGTGACCATGCCGCCGACGCCGGAGGAGGTGCTCTGCGCGAACGCAGGCGTGGCGGAGGCGAGCGCTAGCGCCAGTCCGAGGGCCAGCTTCGACAGTCGGACCTGATTGCGATTGATCATGGTGAGTACCCTGAGTAATGAAAAATTTAGTGTGTCGGCTGAGTCGCCGACTCGTCTCTCTAGCGATCTTGCGCGGCGTCCTTCCGCAGTTCGTCGCAATGCCATTCCAGGCACTTTTGGGAAGCCATAGTGAAATGCTCAGTCCCGTTGTCAGGTCACCCTGAGCAGTAACGGGACTTTAACATGCTAGCCGGAGTCCATGACAGTCGGGTGACCGTCACAAATCGCATTTTCCGTGCTGCTTTTTTAATCAACTGAGGGGAGATGGGGCGCGCAGGCTGGCAGAAATGCCATCCATCAGCATCTGGACCGAAATCGCCACCAGAAGCATGCCCATCAGGCGCTCTACAGCGACAAGGAAAGCCTGGCCCAGTACTTTGTATAGGCGCGTCGCCGAAAACAGGATAACCGCCGTAGCCAGCCAAGCCAGGAACAGGGCCAGGCTCCAGTCGGCCATGCGGTCCGGCTCCTGGCTGCCCAGCAGCATCACCGATGCCATGCCCGAGGGGCCGGCCACCAGTGGAATGGCCAGGGGCACGATGAAGGGTTCGCCGCCGGGGGTCTCGCCGAACATGCCTTCGGGCCTCGGGAAGATCATCTTCAGGCCGATCAGGAACAAGACGATGCCGCCGGCGATGGACACCGACTCCTGGCGCAGGTGCATCAGCTGCAGCACGTGGATGCCGCCCCACAGGAAGGCGAACAGTACGCCCAGGGCGATCAGCATCTCGCGCGCCAGGACGATGCGGCGGCGCGCCGGCGTCAGCGGCTTGAGGATGCTCAGGAATACCGGGATATTGCCCAGCGGATCCAGGATCAGGAACAGCAGTAGCGCGGTCGAGATGGTGCTGGTCACGGCGTCAGGTCCAGGGTGACCACCTGCCCACGACTCTCGATGCCGCCGGCCGACAGCAGGCGGACGCAGGCGCCGGCGTACTGATCGGGCGACGGGACGCGGGATGCGGCTTCTTCCACGTAGGCCCGGCTGCGGATGGTTGTGCGCATGGGCCCGGGCTGCAGGGCGCTGACCCGGACCGTGCTCAGGTCGGTCTCGTCGTGCAGCACGCGCACCAGGCCCAGCAAGCCGGCCTTGGCGACGCCATAAGTGCCCCAGTAAGCGCGATTGACCCGCGACAGGTCGTCCGCCACGAACACCACGGCGCTGTCGGCCGCCTTGCGCAGCAGCGGCAGGCAGGCCTGGGTCAGCAGCCAGGGCGCAGTCAGGTTGACGTGCAAGTTGCGCACGAACTCTTCGGGCGGCGTGGCTTCCAGCGGCTTGAGGCCGGTGAACTCGGCCGCGCAATGCAAGATGCCATGCAGCCCACCCATTTCCGATTCAATCGTGGCCGCGAGTTGCTCGTAGTCCGCCGGATCGGCGCCAGCCAGGTCCAGTGGATACAGGGCTGGGGTCGGCCCCAGCGCCTTGACGGCGTCGTAGGTACGGCTGAGCTTGGGCACCTTGCGGCCCAGCAGGACAACGGTCGCCCCGGCTTGCGCGCAGGCCTTGGCCGCGGCCTCACCCAGGCCGCCATACGCGCCTGTCACCAGGATCACGCGGTCCGACAACACCGGCGAACCGGCCACCACGGGGACAGACGCGGGACTCATTCGGCCTTCTGCGCCTCGGCCACCATGCGCGCCAGTTCGCCGCTTTCAAACAACTCGACCGTGATGTCGCAGCCGCCGATGAACTCGCCGTTGATGAACAACTGCGGAAAAGTCGGCCAGTCGGAGAAACGCGGCAAGTCGGCACGGATTTCAGGATCCTGCAGCACGTTCACGGAATGGATCTGTGCGCCAGCCTGCTTGAGCACCTGGCTGGCCCGGCTGGAAAATCCGCACATCGGAAATTGCAGGGTTCCCTTCATGAACAGGACCACCGGGTGGCCTTCCAGCTCGGCCCGGATGTGGTCGATCGATGCACTCATCACTCATCTCCATTCACGCGCGGGAACGGATGCCCGGCGTATGTTCAAGCTAGAATTATAAGGCTTAGGCCGCGCAGGGCGCGTGGCCCCCACCACCGGAAGGAATCCCAATGTCTGTCGAACTGCCCCCCCTGCCCTACGATCGCACCGCGCTGGCACCGCATATCTCCGCTGAAACCATCGATTTCCATTACGGCAAGCATCACCAGAGCTACGTCACCAACCTCAACAACCTGATCAAAGGCACCGAGTTTGACGACCTGGACCTGGAAGCGATCGTGCGCAAGGCGCAGGGCGGCATGTTCAACAATGCCGCGCAGATCTGGAACCACACCTTCTACTGGAACTGCCTGAAGCCCGACGGCGGCGGCGAGCCCAGTGGCAAGCTCGGCGACGCCATTACCAAGACTTTCGGCAGCTTCGCGGCGTTCAAGGAAGAGTTCACCAAGACCGCCATCGGCACCTTCGGTTCCGGCTGGGCCTGGCTGGTGCAGCGTCCCGACGGCAGCCTGGGCCTGGTCAGCACGCCCAACGCCGCCACGCCGCTTACCGGCAACGACAAGCCGCTGCTTACCTGCGATGTCTGGGAACACGCGTACTACATCGACTACCGCAACGCGCGGCCGAAGTACCTGGAAGCGTTCTGGAATCTCGTCAACTGGGATTTCGCCACGTCGCAGATGGCGTAACTCTAGTGGGAGCGGC
>JBBRXD010000140.1:0-6142 GCA_038248775.1 Lysobacterales bacterium
CATTGGGCTGGGTGACTTCCACTGGTCTGTCGTCCACCCAACTGGACAACGAATAGCGGTTCGGCTGCGCAAGCGCGAGCAGGTACACGAAAGGTTTCAGCAGGGAACCCACCGGTCGCTGTGCTTCGATCGCGCGATTGAAACCGGGCTCGTTGGTCTTGCGATTTCCAACCACCGCCAGCACTTCGCCGGTGTGCGCATCCGTCACCACCATGCCCGCCTGCAGGGCTGGGCCTTGCTTGCGCTCGACCTTGGGCAGCGTGGCGACCACCGATCGTTCGCTGAGCGTCTGCACCGTTGGCGCCAGCGTGCTCATCACTGACAGGCCGGCGCCACGCAAGGCATCGGCGGGATAGTCGCGCGCGAGTTGGCGGCGCACCAGGTCGAGGAAGGCCGGCGCGTTATTACGCGCGACGCCGGGCCGGCTGCTGACGCCCAGTGGCGATTTCTTGGCGCGTGCCGCTTCTTCAGGACTGATCAATCCGGTCTCGACGAAAACATCCAGCGCGACCGCGCGGCGCGTCAGCGCACGCTCGGGGTACCTGCGCGGATTCCAGTAGCCCGGGCCCTGGATGATGCCGACCAGCAGGGCGATGTCTTCAGTGCGCAAGGTGGACAGCTCGCGACCGAACCAGAAATCCGCACCGGCCCCGACACCGCGAATTGACTGCTTGCCCTGCTGCCCCAGGTACACCTGGTTGAGGTAAGCCTCCATGATGGCGCGCTTGTCGAAGCGCGCCTCGATGATCAGTGCGTACAGCGCTTCGCGGACCTTGCGCGTCACCGTCTTGGTATTGCTCAGGAACAAGCTGCGAACCATTTGCTGGGTCAGCGTACTGGCGCCTTGTTCGAAACCGGCCTCGCGCATGTTCACCCAGATTGCGCGTGCCACGCCCCAGGGGTCGATGCCATGGTGGTTCTTGAAGTTGCGGTCTTCCACCGCTTGCAATCCGGTGATGAACAACGCCGGCACTTCTTCCATGCGGACCAGGCGGCGTTCTTCTTCATCGATTCCGTACAAGGTCGCGATGCGCGCGGGGTCGACGCGGGCGCTGTCGATCCGCATGCGGGTTCGGCCATCGCGTAACTGGGCAACCCGTCCCCCAGCCAGCGCCACGTCCAGGCGCCGCTCGGGCACCGGACCATCCATGTCGGTGAAGGCGCGCGTGCCGATCTGGAAGCGGTTGCCTTTGTGCGAGTACGTGCCAGGTAGTTGGCCGACGCCGTCATTGCGATAGGTCGCTGCCGCCAGTTCGAGTTCAAGTGCTGCTGCATCCAGCAGGACACCGGGCTTGAGCAACAGCGGACGCGCATACACGCGAGTCGGCACCTGCCACTGCAATTGGGCGAATTCGGTGCGCACCTGTTTGTCGAGGTACCACAGGTAGGGCACGCCCAAGCCAAGGAACAGGCCGGATCCAACCAACACCACGCGCAGCAACCAGCGCTGCCACAGGGCCATGCCGGGGGATTGGGAATCAGGAGAGGCGGCGGATTTGCTCAAGGACGTGGATAATTCCGGTTTTCGCCAGTTTATCAGGCGCAAGCCAGTACCATCGGAGCCCTGATGATGAATGCAAATCCAGAGGACGCGGCCGAGCCAGGGCCGGGAGCGCGGCCCGAGCCGCGGCTGCATTCGTGGCGGCACTGGCTGCTCCGGCAGCGCCTGTCGATCAAGTATCGTTACGGCGAACTGGCGGCCCTGTCGCACCGTGGCCTCAACAGCCTGAAGTTGCGCGGCTTCATGCCTACCTTGCGGATGGTGGCCAAGCGCCTTTTCCCGGCGCGCAGGCAGCCCTTTCCGTTGCTGCTTTACCAGGACGGCGCGCAGGCGTCGGATATCCGCTTCCAAGTGGCCGCCAGTCCCCGCGTCAGCATTGTTGTTCCCGTGCATGGCCAACTCGCACTGACCCTGCGCTGCCTGAAGTCGCTGGCCCTGTGCGGCGATGCCACCCGCTTCGAGGTTATCGTCGTGGACGACGCATCCCCGGACGACTCGGGCGATGTGCTGCCGGGTATCGAAGGCCTGCACTATCGGCGCAATCCGGAAAACCTTGGCTTCATCGGAACCTGCAACGCCGGCGCGGCCCTCGCGCGCGGCGAGTATGTTGTTTTCCTCAATAACGACACGCTGGTGCAACCGGGCTGGCTCGATGCGCTGCTGTCTACCTTCGACCGCTTTCCCGACACCGGGTTGGCGGGGAGCAAGCTGGTCTTCCCCGATGGTCGCCTGCAGGAAGCGGGCGGCATCGTCTATCGCTCCGGTCGCGCCGCCAATTTCGGCCGCAACGGCGACCCGACTGATCCGCGCTACAGCTTCGTGCGCGAAGCGGACTATTGCTCGGGCGCAGCGATCATGTTGCCGACGACACTGTTTGCATCACTTGGCGGTTTCGATCCGCATTACGCGCCCGCCTATTACGAAGACACCGACCTGGCGATGCGGGTGCGCGAGCGCGGGCTGCGAGTGCGCTTCCAACCCGCGTCCGTGGTGGTGCACCTGGAGGGCGCGACGTCCGGCACGGACACACGCACCGGCGTCAAGGCCTACCAACTGGTGAACGAAGTCAAGTTCCGCGAGCGCTGGGTCACGCGCCTGCCGGCCCAGCCACCCGATCCAGAACCCGGCGACACCGATGACACGGCAGCTGTCCTGGCTTCGGTCCATCGCAGCCGGCGTCGGGTCCTGGTGATCGATTCGTACACGCCGACGCCCGACCGGGATTCGGGATCGCTGCGCATGGTCGAGATGCTGGCGCTGTTGGTGGAAGAAGGATGTTCGGTGGTGTTCTTCTGCCAGAACATCACCCACGACGGCAAATACACCGAAGCGCTGCAGCAGTTGGGCGTGGAAGTCTGGTGGCAACCCTGGATCAGCTACCTGCCCACTTGGCTGGGCGTGCACGGCGGCAGGTTCGATGCAGTCATCGTTTCCCGCCACTACGTTCTGAAGCCGGTGTTGCCGATGCTGCGCGAACTGGCGCCGCAGGCACAGGTTGTCTTCGATACGGTTGACCTGCATTTCCTGCGCGAACAACGCAAGGCCGCGCAATCCGACGACCCCGCAGCGCACACCACAGCGGCGCGCACGCTGGCCAGCGAATTGGGACTGATCCGCGGGTCCGACCTGACCTGGGTGGTGAGTTCCGTCGAGCGCGACTTGTTGGCGGACATCGCGCCTGAATACCAGGTCGGCATCGTGTCGAACATCCATCGCTGCAGCGAACACACGCCCGGCTTCGATTCGCGACGCGACCTGGTGTTCGTCGGCAGCTTCCGGCATCCACCCAATGTCGATTCGGCACTTTGGCTGGCGCATGAGATCTTCCCTCTGATCCGTGCCCACTTGCCTGATGTCGGGCTGCGCCTGGTTGGCGCAGATGCATCCGAGTCCATCACCCGCCTGGCATCGATCCCGGGCATTGAAGTTTGCGGCCACGTGCCCGACCTCGACGCCTTGCTTGACCAGGCACGGATCAGCCTGGCGCCATTGCGTTATGGCGCGGGCATCAAGGGCAAGATCAACCAGAGCCTGTCGCGCGGATTGCCGGTCGTTGCTACCCGTTGCGCCGTCGAAGGCATGTTCCTGGTGCACGGGCAGGATGTATTGGAGGCAGACGAAGCCAAGGATTTCGCCGATGCCGTGGTGCGACTCTATGGCGACGAAGCCTTGTGGAACAGTTTGCGCGAAGGCGGACTCGCAAACACGCAAACATACTTCTCGCGCGAGGCGGCACGTCGCGCGCTGCGCGAATGGATCGATCGCCTTCCGCCGCACCCAGACACCGCCGCCAACTAGCACAACCCAGTAGGAGCGGCCTTGGCCGCGACAGTGGGAGCGGCCTTGGCCGCGACAGTGGGAGCGGCCTTGGCCGCGACAGCGCTAGCGATCAGCGCCTCGGGCGTATTCCGCGCGCAGTGCGCAAGCGCCTGGTCGCTTTGGCCAAGCCCGGATGTGCAGGCTGCCAGTGCCGGACATGGGCGAGCGCGGTTTGTGCTTCAGTGAAATCGCCGGCAGCAATGCGTTCCTGGGCGTAGCCGAGCCAACGCTCCGCCATCTTTCGCCTGTCCAGTTCGGCCGCCGGCGATGCTTCCTGTACCACGTAGGCCTCCAGGCACAACTGCGCGCGCTTCAATTGGCCCTGGTCCAGCGCCTGGTCGAAACACAATCTGCTGGCCGCGGTCAATTCACGCTCAAGCCGCGCAACGTCACTTGAACGCGGCGCGATGGCATCGGCGACGCGAAGCTTGTCCCACGCACTCGCGCCAGGTGGCGTGATGAAGTCGCCGCGGCTGATGGCCTGTTCCGCCTCTGCCAGCAAGGTCGGCAGGCGCTCGCGTTCGCTCCGGTTGGCTGGGCGTAGCACACGGGCCTGTGCCTGCCTGGATGACTGCATGCTTTTCTGCGCCGCCGCGACTGCGGGACTGCGCGGATTCCATAGCCGCGCATTTTCCAGCGATGCCTGCGCGCGTCGGAACTGGAAGTCCGCTGCCTGTCGTTGCGCGCGCACCGCCATGCGCGCCGCCAGGCGATCCAGGCCCTCGCGCGCCTGCTCGAATCCGGGATCGCCTTCCGAAAACCGGAGATAGCGGGCGGCGGCCCGATCGTAACTTCCGGCTTTCTCGTCGCGCCCGGCTTGCTCCAGCTCGCGCGCCTGGCGTGCCTGCGACGCGGCCAGCGCTTCGCCCAAACGCGCGCGCAGCGGTGGCAGGTCCAGGTGTGCGGGATCCTCGGCAATCACGGCCTCCACGATTGCCCGGGCCTCAGGGACTTTTCCGGCGTCGAACAATTTATCGGCGCGAACCAGGCGTGAGGACAACAACAGATCGCGGCCCTCGATGGCTGCCGCATTGTCGGCGTCCACGGCCATGACCTGGCGGTACAAGGCGAGCGCCTCGTCTTCATCCACGCCCGCTGCCGTGGCGCGTGCGAGCAGGCCCCGGGTGTCGCTGGAAGCCTCCTGCAAGTCGTGCAAGCGGACCTGCAATGGCTGCAACTGCACCTTGGGCGCCGACAGCGCCGCGGCCAGCGCCAGGTTTTCCGAAGCCTGGGCGAGCTTGTGCTCGGACAGCGCGGCCTGCGCGCGCGAAATCGCGACTTCCCGCACGGCCAGCAGTCCCTGCTTGGCACGCATCTGGTCGGGATCGGCTGCGAGCACCGATTCAAACAATTCCCGCGCGCCGCTGCCATCGGGTCCGCTCAACTTTCCAGCGACGAGCGCGGCCTGCGCTTGTTCGAGTTGGCGATTCATGCGTGGATCGGGCACCAGCCGCTCGCTTATCCACGATCGTCCCAGCACCAGCAACAGTGCCAACACCACCGCGGCCAACAGCCAGCCCAGGCGCGGGCCGCGAAGCCACTCAGCCCAGCCGTCGCGCATCCTGCACTCCCGGCACGGTGTCCAGCTTGGCAAGCAACTGGCTGAGTTGTTCGAAGTCGCTCACCTTCAGCGTCACGCGGATATCGGCCAGGCCGCGCGACTCGTCCAGGTGCGAGCTGATGCCCAGGATATTGACCTCGGCCTGCGCGATCACGTTGGTCACGTCCTTGAGCAACCACTTTCGGTCGTAGGCGCGCACCTGGATGCCGACTTCATAGCGCGATGCTGCGGCCTGGCCCCAATTCACCGGCAACTCGCGATCGGGCTGCGCAGCAACAAGACGTTGCAGGCTGGCGCAATTGCGCCGATGGATGCTGACACCGCGCCCACGCGTGAGGTAACCGACGATGGCATCGCCCGGTACCGGCTGGCAGCAACGCGCGATTTGCGACAACAGGTTGCCGACGCCTTCCACGGTGAACCGGCTGGACTGGTCATCGCTGCGCGGACGCGGGCGCGCCACCGGTTTATCGGGTTTCGCCGGCGTGGCTGATTGCGCCTGCAACAGCGCCTGCGCGTGGTCGTGCAAGACGCGGCTGATCTGGCTGGCGCCCATGTCGCCCAGCGCCAGCGCCAGTTGCAGGTCTTCCACGCCAGCCATGTGGAATTTTTCCAGCACCGGCGCCAAGTCGGACTGCATCATCGCCACGCGGCGCAGTTCCTTCTCCAGCATTTCCTTGCCGGCCTGCAGGTTGCGCGCGCGGTCAAGCTTGTGGAACCAGGCGCGCACCTTGTCGCGGGCGCGGCCGCTGGCCAGGAAC
>JBBRXD010000141.1:0-6133 GCA_038248775.1 Lysobacterales bacterium
CCGCATCACCGATGACCCAAGCTCGGGGTTCGAGGAGAATGTGGCACCACCGCGCTTCTCGACCGGTTATTTCCTGCAGCGCAACCGCTTCGGTATGTTGGTGGAAACGCATTCCTGGAAGGATTACCCGACCCGCGTGCGGATAACGCGCAATACCGTGGTGGCGGTGCTGGAACAGATTGCAGCGAACGGAGAAGATTGGCTGGCCCGCGCGAAAGCCGCGGATTCTCGCTCTGCGAACCTGGGTGGCAAGCCCGTGGCGCTTGATTACCTGGCGAGCGACAAGGTGCGAAACATCCCGTTCCGCGGCTACGAGTACACGCGCACCCCATCGGAAATCTCGGGCGCGCTGATGACCCGGTACAACGAAGCCCGGCCCCAGGTGTGGACATTGCCCATCCGGGACGACGTCCAACCGCGGACCATCGTCACCGCCCCCACCGGGGGTTACCTGGTGCCACCGGCCCATGCCGAATGGGTCGCCAAAAAGTTGGCGCAGCACGGCATCCGCTTCCTGCACGTAGAACATCCCATCAGCGCGAGCAGCTTTGAAGTGTTCCGCACGTCCGGCGCCAGCTTCCTGGCGCAGTCGATGGAAGGCCGGCAGCGCACTACCCTACCCGGCTACTGGACAACCGAAACGCGCTCGCTGGGTGCCGGCGTGCTGTTCGTCCCGATCAATCAGCCCAGCGCGCGCCTGGTCATGGGTTTGCTGGAACCGCAGGCTCCCGATTCCCTGGCCGCGTGGGGCGAATTCAACAACGCGTTCGAACAGAAAGAATACATGGAGGACTACGTCGCCGAGGACGTGGCCCGCGAACAACTCGCGACCGACCCGGTGCTGGCCGCGCAGTTCGCGGCGAAGTTGCGCGACGATCCGGAATTTGCGAAGAGCCCGTCTGCACGCCTGCAATTTTTCTATCGCCGGCATTCTTCCTGGGATGAGCGGTTCAACCTCTACCCGGTACTGCGCACGGCTGCCGCCCCCGATTGATAGGCGGGCGGAGCCGTCTGGCCGGGACCGGTGCGGCTAGGCGTCGGTCGAAACTTCACGCACGACCGCAGCCGTAGTCGCTGCGTTGGCGCTTCGGACGACATCGGCCAGCGACACGATGCCAATCACGCCGCCTGCGTCGTTCACCACAGGCACGCGTCGGATCTTGTTGGACTCCATCACCTCACAGCATGCCTCCAGGCTGGTATCGGCATCCACCGACACGCAAGGCGTGGTCATGCAGTCGCAAGCCTTCGCATCTGCGGAATTCTTGCCAGCGGCGACAATGCGCGTGGCGATATCACGATCGGTGATCACGCCGGCCAGCTTGCGGCTGATCATGTCCTCGACCACGGGGATTTCGCCGCAGTCATTGTCCACCATCAGGCGGGCTACTTCGGTCAGCGAGGAATTGGGCGTGCAGCAAGCGGGGTTTTCGGTCATCACGCGGGATACGGTCATGGGGTTCTCCTGGGCATCCATTGCCTGCACCAGCTTGGTTGCAAGGCGATGGCCGGCTCTGTGCGACAACACACACAGTTGCCGGAATCGCCATACGCGTTTGCCCCAGCTTCAGCCTCGCCGGCAATTGCCGTCGTTCATCCTCGCCGATCGATGACCGTGCGGTTGCGTCCTTCGTTCTTGGCCTGGTATAGCGCGGCATCAGCCCGGGCCAGCCAGGCCTGCCAGTCTTCATCCGGGCGCAGGGCCGTGGCGCCGATGGAAACCGTCACGGTGGCGCCGCGATAGTTCAATTCCGCGGCGACGCGCCGACGGAGGTTTTCATCTATCTGGTGCAGCGACTCGTCGCTGGTTGCAGGCATCAGCAGGACGAACTCTTCGCCGCCGAAGCGGAAGCAACGATCAACCTTGCGTGTGCACTGGCGCATCAGCTCGGCAAAGGCGATAAGAACCTCGTCGCCCGCCTCGTGCCCATGCTCGTCATTGATTCGCTTGAAATGGTCCAGGTCGAGCATGGCCAACCCAAAGTGCGCGTTGCCGCGGCGATAGTCCTCGATGGCGATGCTCAACTCCTGCTCCATGGCGCGCCGGTTCCGCAACCCGGTCAGCGAATCGAGGGTGGCCAACGCCAGCAGTTCGCGGCGCTGGCTGTCGGTTCGCGACGCAAAGACGAAAGCGACCAGCGCCGACACGCTCGCCGATACCAGGAAGATTGCCAGTTGCGCCGACGACTCATAGGCTTTTCCCTGCACAGTCAGGCCCACCAGGGCGAAGGCGGTCATCACTGCGGCCCAGCCGCGGTCGATAAGCAGGAAGTTGCCGAGCAAGGCCGGATACATCCAGAACAATCCGGGCGGTCCGAGCACCGCAGCGCTGATCAGGCAGGCCGCGGTGTTGATCAGCGCCAGGACAAAGGTTGCCCGACGCCGGTTACCGCCACGCCAGGCGTTCGCGACCGCCAGGCAGATCATCGCGACGATGACAAGGTCGACCAGGCCGGCGAATGTGTTGCCGCTGGCGAAGCGGTAGATGGCGAATGGCATGATGCCGAAGACCGCGGCGGCGCAGAACGATGTGATGATCGCCAGGTCGTAATCCGTGCGCAGTCTCTGCCACTGCGCCGCCCACCAGTGGCTGGTCATCGCGCCAACCCGCAGTCAACCGGTCCCACTGCCCTCGCCGTTGCCATCGCCGTGCCCCCTGCTCAACGAGCCGAGTATGCCCGAGAAGCCGCGATGGGAAAGTGGACGCGGTCACTGCCCCGGACGGGGCCCGGCGGCAACCCGGGCAGGCGGAAATCCACGGCGACTACACCCCGAACTGAGTGAATTCGTAATCGAGACGCGGACCGCCCGCGGCAAGCGCATCGCCCTGCACGTAGCCGATTTTCAGGTCGAACAGGCGCGAGACGGCGTCCACGCCCGGCACCTGGTCCACGATCAGGCCCCGACCGCTGGCGCGCCAGGGACCAAGCAATTCGTTGAACCTTTCCGGCGGAATACTTTCGATCGCGGACATCGGCAGGCGTAGCAGGCCCGCGGGAAACCGCTGCAATTGTCCGATCCGCCCGAGATCACCGGACTGGTCGGAAATGGCGATCACGATGCCGTGGTCTTCCAGGCGTTGCACCACGCGCACCAGTTCGGGCCGGCCCAGCGCCATGTCGGCGTCGAACTCGATGATCAGTCCATCCGAACCCGCCTTGCGGCGGCGGACCTCTGCGTCCAGCCAGACCAGTTGCGCGTCGTTCACCGTGGCCAGGTCCATCGGCACCAGGACGCGCGTTGCCCGACCCCGGGCACGCTCCTGTTCTATCGCCTCGAAGGCACTGAACAAGCTCATGCGATCAATCATCGCCAACGCGCCTGCGTCTCGCGCCAGGCTGAGGTATTCGCGCCGGGTGACGCCTGCCAGCGGAGCGCGGTAGTCGCGAAGTTTCGCGTCCAGCGCATACAGACCGGTGAGTTCGCCCTGAAGTGGCAGCACCGGCTGGAATTCGATCAATACATTGTCGCCGGCGACCGCTTCCTTCACCCACTCGCGGATGATCAGCACACGCTCCGGCGGCAACGAGCCATGGTCGCGGCTGAGCACACCGTCGAACCGGTCGCCGCCCAACCGATGGGCGATGGCCTGCGCTGCGTACGCAGAAGCAAACCAGCGGTCGGGGTCGCCGACGTCATTGCCCGCTGGCGTCAGTGCCACGCCCACTGACAGCGTCAGGCGTTGGTTCTTTCCCTCCACCAGGAAGGGTGCCTCGGCCACGACCCGGCACAACTCGGCGGCGAGCAACTCGACCTGTTCGCGACTGTCGCGGACGGCGAGCACGCCGAAGCCAAATTCCATCCACAAGGTATGCGCATCACCCGATTGCAGCGCGGATGAAAAACGCAAGGCGATGGCTTGCTCGAGTTCGAAGGCACCGGCCTGGCCCAGGGATTCGGCCAGCAACTTGCCCTGGTCCACCCTGAGCGCAAGCAACACCTGCCAGGTATCGCTCGTGCCACGCAAGGCACCGCGCAACTGGGCTAGGAATTCGCCGCGCCTGAGCTGCCCGCCACGGCGGGTGGGCTCCTGCGCAGCGGGCGCATGCGACTCCGCCATAGCAGCACGCAGCATGCGCGCGCGGATCGCCGCGGCCAGTGTCCCGGGCAGGATCGGCATCGACAGGACGTCATCGGCGCCGGCAGCCACCGCGTCGTAGGAAGCCGCATCGGCATCCGCCGCGGCCATCACCACGATCGGCAGCGAAGCAAGACCGGCTTGCTTGCGAACCAGCGCCGCGAAAGCGGGCGCTCCGCTGGATGCCAGCAACACCGCATCAGGGCGGTTGCGGGAGAGTTGCTGCATCGCGTCTGCCTGGCCCTCGCAGGCGTGCACGCGCATGCCGTGTTCTTCCAGGTAGCTTGCCAGCACGCCACGGGCTGTCTCGTCATCCACCACCAGAAGGACGGCTTCGGCATCGGCATCGGGAGCGGAGCGGGTTGGGGGCATGGATCGTTCGCTGGGGGGCAAGCGCTGAGTCTAGCGGTCGCCATGCGCCCAATGCACGGGCTTAAGTCACAGTTCACCCGGCCCCCGCCTACACTCACCGCATGACTACCTCCGCGCCAGGAAGGCAGGAACGGGTCAGACGGCTGGAATGGCTGGCCGCGGTTTCCCTGTTCATCGTATTGCTGCTGATGCTGTTCGAATGGAACATGCTGCGCGGTCCGATTGAAAGGCGCGTCAGCGCCGCGACCGGTCGCGAGTTCCACATTCATGGCGACCTCGGCGTCGATCTGTCACTGAATCCGCTGGTCTCGCTCGGCCACATGACCTTGGCCAACGTGCCACGCGCCGTGCGGCCACAGATGGCCACCGTTGATTCACTCGAATTCCGCTTCGACCTTTTTAAACTCTTCGCTGGCGACGTCGTGCTTTCGGACGTCCGAGTTGGCAACCCCGACGTGCTGCTCGAAAAAGACGCAAAGGGTCGCGGTAACTGGACTTTCCCCAGTGGCGACGCCGAGTGGCCGACAGTCCGGCAACTGACGGTGGATGCCGGAAAGCTGTCCTATCGCAACCTGCCCAACAAGACTGACATGCAGTTCGACATCGCCAGCGGCGACGCGGCGGGTAGTCGGCTTACGCCAATCAACATCGAAGGCAAGGGGCGCTACGCGGGCAATCAATTGCAGTTGGAGGGCCGCGTCGAATCGCCGCTGAATTTGCAGGATCCGGGCAAGCCCTATCGCATTGACCTGAAGGCGCGCGCCGGCGCAACGCGGGCCACCGCGAGCGGTGGACTGGTTGGTCCTCTCGCATTGCGCGATTTCAATCTCGAGTTCGGCCTGTCCGGACCCAACCTGGCATTGCTGTACCCGCTGATCGGCGTTGCCACGCCGGACACCCCTCCCTATCGGCTGACGGGTCGGCTCAGCCGCAAGGGCCGCACTTGGCACTACGACGAGTTCACTGGCATGGTCGGCGATAGCGATCTGGCAGGCGATGCCAGCGTCGATCCTTCCGGCGAGCGACCGTTCCTGAGAGCCGATCTTGTTTCCAGGCGACTCGACTTCGACGACCTCGCGGGTTTCATTGGCGCGCCGCCGCAGACGGACAAGGGTGAAACGGCATCGGCAGAACAAAGGCTCGAGGCCGCCAAGCTAAAGGCCAGTGCTCGAGTGTTGCCCGACGATGCATTCAAGCTGGAGAAACTTCGCAACATGGATGCCGACGTAAAGCTGCGCGCCCAGCGCATCAATGCCCCTTCGCTTCCCATTGAAGCGATGACCGCGCACCTGTTCGTGGACAACGGCGTGCTTCGGCTCGATCCACTCGACTTCAAGGTGGCCGGCGGTGATATCAGCAGCGTGATCAGGCTTGATGCGCGCAGCGAGGTCATCGCCAGCAGTGCGCGGATCCAGGCGCGCGGACTGAAACTCCCGAAATTGTTTCCCGGCGCCAAGCTGACCGAGGACAGCACCGGCCGCATCGCCGGCAACCTGAACCTGGCCGGCAACGGAAATTCCGTGGCGAAAATGCTGGCAACGTCGGATGGTGACGTGGGCCTGATCATGGGTAGCGGCCGGATCAGCAATCTGCTGCTTGAATACGCCGGCATCGATATTGCCGAAGCGCTGAAGTTCCTGATTACTGGCGACCGGGTGGTTCCCATCCGCTGCGCCTTTGCCG
>JBBRXD010000142.1:0-6126 GCA_038248775.1 Lysobacterales bacterium
GCAACGCGCGGACTGGCCAGCACGGTGCGCGCGCCGGGTCCTTGTCGGCCCTCGAAATTCCGGTTACTGGTGCTGACCACCAATTGGCCAGGCTTGGCCAGGTCGCCATTCATTGCGATGCACATCGAACAACCGGGCTCGCGCCATTCAGCGCCCGCCTGGCGGAACACCTGGTCGAGTCCTTCGGCTTCCGCTTCCCGTTGCACCGACACCGATCCAGGCACCAC
The DNA here is from genome assembly GCA_038248775.1 of Lysobacterales bacterium. Classification (GTDB taxonomy): domain Bacteria; phylum Pseudomonadota; class Gammaproteobacteria; order Xanthomonadales; family Xanthomonadaceae; genus Arenimonas. Next base: position 228 of record JBBRXD010000142.1, read on the forward strand.
CAGCATGCGCACGCGCGAAGCGATGCGACGGCCGCGCAGCAGTTCGGCCGCGGCGCGCAGGTCACCGAGGCGGGAATTGGTGCAGCTGCCCAGGAACACCAGGTCCACCGGCATGCCCGCCATCGGCTTGCCCGACTCCACGTGCATGTATTCCAGTGCGCGGCGTTCCTGCAGATTACGCGCTGCGGGCACCGGTGCATGCAGCGTGGTGACCATGCCCGGATGGGTGCCGTAGCTGATGGTCGGGCGAACCTCCGCGGCGTCGAAGCGCTGCTCGCGATCGTAGCTGGCGCCTTCATCACTGTGCAGGCTGCGCCAGTCGGCCAGCGCGCGATCCCAGGCCTCGCCCTGCGGGGCCAGCGGCCGTCCCAACAGGTAGTCGAAGGTGGTTTCATCCGGAGCAATCAACGCAGCGCGCGCACCGGCCTCGATGGACATGTTGCACAGGGTCATGCGTTGTTCCATATCCAGCGCACGAATGGCGCTGCCGCGGAACTCCAGCACGTGCCCGGTGCCGCCGTTGACGCCAATGCGACCGATCAGGTGAAGGGCCAGGTCCTTGGCGCTGCTCTCCGCTGGCAGCTTGCCCTCGACATGGATCGCGAAATTCTTCGGCTTGCGTTGCAACAGGCACTGGGTCGCCAGCACGTGGCCGACTTCAGTGGTTCCGATACCGAAAGCCAGCGCGCCGAACGCGCCATGCGTGCTGGTGTGGCTGTCGCCACAGACGATGGTCATGCCTGGCTGCGTGGCACCCAGTTCCGGACCGATCACATGCACGATGCCGCGCTGGTCGCTGCTCCAGCCGCGCAGGGTGATGCCGAACTGCATGCAGTTGGTTTCCAGTTGCTGCACCTGCGCGGCAGCCTCGGCATTGGCGTACACGTGCTGGCCCAGGTCGTCGGTGGGCGTGGTCGGCGTGGAATGGTCCAGCGTGGCCAGCACGCGCTCTGGATGGCGAACGGGCAGGTCGCGTGCACGCAATTGATCGAAGGCCTGCGGCGAGGTCACTTCATGGATCAGGTGCAGGTCGACATACAGAATGCCGGGCGTGGACGCCGTCTCGGCAAGCACCTGATGGGCGTCCCAGAGTTTGTCCAGCAGGGTGCGCTTCACAGTTGCCATCACGCGGCCTCCATCTCGCGCGCAGCGGTTTCAGTCACCGGCGTCAGCCAGCCCCACTGGTCGGCGGTAGTGCCGTCGAAAAGACCGAAGAAAGCCTTTTGCAGCGCTTTCGTCACTGGGCCGGGCTGGCCCTTGCCGACCGGTTTGCGATCGACCGAACGCACTGGCGTGATCTCGGCCGCGGTGCCGGTCATGAACACTTCGTCGGCGAAATACAGCATCTCGCGCGGCAGTGCCTGCTCAACCACGTCGTAGCCCAGTTCGCGGGCCAGGGTGAACACCGTGTCGCGGGTGATCCCGCACAGGATGCTGGCGCCAGCCGATGGCGTATAGATGCGACCCTTGTGCACGACAAAGATGTTTTCGCCGGCGCCTTCGCTGAGCAGTCCGCCCGGCGCCAGCGCGATGCCTTCGACGAAACCGCCACGCACGGCTTCCTGCGCGATCAACTGGCTGGACAGGTAGTTGCCGCCTGCCTTGGCGCCCGCCGGATAGGTGTTGGGTGCTGCACGCGTCCACGAACTGACGCAGACGTCCACGCCATCCTGAAGCGCGGCAGCGCCGTGCATGCTGCCCCACTCGATGGCGATGATGGCGACATCGACTGCCACGTCGGCCGACGGCGCGAGGCTGAAGGTGAAGCCAGACCGGTAGGCTATGGGCCGCACGTAGGCGCTGGCAAGGCCGGTGGCGCGCATCACTTCCTCGCAGGCGCGGTTGATCTGGTCGGGCGTGTAGGGGATGGCCAGCTCGTACAACTTCGCCGAATTGAACAGGCGCTCGGTGTGCTCGGCCAGGCGGAAAAATTGCGGTCCTTGCGGCGTGGCGTAAACACGCTCGCCCTCGAAGACGGACGATCCGTAATGCAGCGCATGCGCGCCGACATGCACGCTGGCCTCGTGCCAGGGCTTGATGCGGCCGTTGTGCCAGAGCAGGGAAGGGGCTTTCATCGAGTGGCTCCGTCAGGATTGCTGTGCGGCGCGCAAGGGCGGCGACAAGGTGTTGTTGGAAAGGGCAGCGGCAGGTGGCAGCGTCGGGACTCGCTCCGCCAGCCGCTCGATGCGATTGACGACTTCCAGCGCAGCCAGCGCCGCGGCTTCGACGATGTCGGTTGATACGCCATTGCCGCGGATCGAGCGGCCGGCATGTTCAACGGTCAGCGTGGCCTGCCCTTGGGCATCGCCACCCAGGCTCAGCGAGCGCACCTGGAAATCGCCGATGGCCAGTTCGTGGCCGGTGGCGCGTTCGATGGCGCGCAGCACGGCATGCACGGGGCCATCGCCGATGGATGCTTCCGATGCCTGGCGTCCGTCTTCATGGGTCAGCTTCACCGAGGCCGACGCCATGCCGCCGACGTGGCTGGAGCTGTGCAACTGCGCGATCCGCCACGGGCCCAGCGCATCCGGGTCACGGCCCAGCGCCAGCGCTTCCAGGTCGTTGTCGAACACTTCTCGCTTCCGATCGGCCAGGGTCTTGAAGCGGGTGAAGATGTCGTCCAGTCGCTGGTCGTCGGGCTGGTGGCCCAGTCCGGCCAGGCGCTCGCGCAACGCGTGTCGGCCGCTATGCTTGCCCAGCACCAACTGTGATTGGGCGAAGCCGACGTCCTCGGGGCGCATGATTTCGTAGGTGCCGCGATGCTTGAGCATGCCGTGCTGGTGGATGCCGGCCTCGTGCGCGAAGGCATTCTCGCCGACCACCGCCTTGTTGCGCGGCAGGCTCATTCCCAGCAAATTGGTCAACAAGCGCGCGGTCGGATACAGGCGTTGGGTGACGATGCCGGTGTCCACGCGGAACAATTCCGAGCGGGTCTTCAGCGCCATCACGATCTCTTCCAGCGCGGCATTGCCTGCGCGCTCGCCGATGCCGGTCATCGTGCATTCGACCTGGCGCGCGCCTGCAGCCACGGCGGCCAAGCTGTTGGCCACGGCCATGCCCAGGTCGTTGTGGCAGTGCAGGCTGAGGATAGCGCGGTCGATGTTGCGCACATGTTTACGCAGGTAGGCGATGCGCTCGCCCATTTCCCCAGGCGTGGTGTAGCCGACCGTGTCGGGTACGTTGAAGGTGCCGGCGCCGGCGTCGATCACCGCCGCCATCACTTCGGCCAGGTACTCCGGTTCTGTCCGCATCGCGTCTTCGGCGGAAAATTCCACGTCATCGCACAGTTGCCGGGCGCGGCGGACGCCGGCCACCGCGTTGTCGATCACCTGCTGCTTGCTCATCGACAGCTTGTGCTCGCGATGCAGCGGGCTGGTGGCGATGAAGACATGGATCCGCGACTTCAGCGCCGGCTCGAGCGCGCGGGCGGCGGCTTCGATGTCGCCGAACTGGCAGCGGGCCAATGCGCAGACGGTGGGTCCGCGCAGGTCGCCGGCGATGGCGTGCACGGCGGCGAAGTCCTCGTCGGATGCCTTGGCGAAGCCTGCCTCGATAATGTCCACGCCCAGATCGGCCAGCGCCTGGGCCAGCCGGCGCTTCTGCGCACGGCTCATCGAATAGCCGGGCGCCTGTTCACCATCGCGCAGGGTGGTATCGAAGATCCGTACGCGGTCGCGGGCGGTGTCGGGCGTTGCAGTGTCTGGATTTTGAGTTTGCATGGTTCGCTTTGGCGAGCCGGGCAACAAAAAACCCCGCATCCGTTTCCGGGTGCGGGGTTTCAGGTTTTATCGTCAGTTTCAGTATTCGACGAATGCCCTCAGCCCGCACCTCCGGGGATAATAAGGACGAGTACGAGTACGAGCGCGACGAGGGCGGACAGCTGCGCCAAGTCAACCGGGACGACCGGGAGGGCCCGGACGTTCTTGGTTGCGAGGGTGGCGGTGCGCGAGGACATGGCTCGACACTAAACCGCCATTTGCAGGCCTGTCAACAGGCAGTTTAGAGCAGATGTTCTAGCCCGCCGCGGGCGGTCAGTAGCTCAGCGCGCGTGTCTTGCCCCAGAAAACCCGATACGAATACGCCGTATATCCCAAGATTGCCGGCAGGGTGATGGCGATGCCAACGCCCATGATTTGCAGCGACTCCGTCGCTGTGGCCGCTTCCAGGTAGGTGATCTGGTCGACCACCAGGTAGGGGAAAAGACTGTAGGCAAGGCCAATGAAAGACAGTACGAACATTGACACCGCCGACGCGAACGGAAGCCAGACCCGATGCGGCTGTCCTTTTGCCATCCGGGTCAATGTGCGCCAGCAAAGCAGGAATATTCCGGCGGTAAGCAGGGGCACGGGCGCCAGGAAGAACAGGTTCGGCAGGGCAAACCACTTGTCGAAAATACGACTGCTGACCAAGGGCGTCGCGACGGAGACGGCAACAATGCCCATGCCCGTCAGCCACAAGCTTGCGCGCGCCCAGGTGACCGCGCGCGCCAGCAGCTCGCCCTCGGTCTTGAGGATCAGCCAGGTCGCGCCGAGCAGGGAATAGCCCGCCACCAGCGACAAGCCGATGCCCAGCGCGAAGGCGATGTTGCCCAGGGAGTATTCAAAACCCAGAAGGTAGATGCCGAGCATGAAGCCTTGCGACAGTGTGGTGAGAAGCGATCCGAAATAAAACGCGCGGTTCCACCACACGCGATGCTGATCGTGTGCTTTCACCCGGAAATCGAAGGCGACGCCGCGCAGGATCAGGCCCCCGAGCATCGCCGCCACCGGCAGGTAAAGGCCACCCAGGATGATGCCGTGGGCTTTCGGGAAGGCAACCAGCAGGATGCCGACACCCAGTACCAGCCAGGTTTCGTTGGCATCCCAGAACGGGCCGATGGAGGAAATCATCTGGTCCTTCTGCGCATCGGTCGCGCGGCGCACCAGGATGCCAACGCCCAGGTCGTAGCCGTCCAGCACCACGTAGATGAGCATGGACAGGGCCATCAGGAATACGAATACCAGTGGCAGCCAGTCGCTCATGCCGGCAGCTCCACGCCAGGCTGTTGCTGTTCGTGGGCTTCATCCATTCCGGCCCGCTTGCGCGCCAGGTGGAAGACGACGGCGACGTAGGACACGATCAGCAGCACATAGAGCGTCAGGTACATCGCCAGCGAGATGGCGATGATCGGCGCGGGGGTGGCCGATGCAGCGTCCCGCGTCAGCAGCAGTCCATACACCAGGTAGGGCTGGCGGCCGATCTCGGTGACATACCAGCCCGCCAGCGTTGCCAGCCAGCCACTGAAGGTCATCAGCACCAGTCCACGCGCGGCGAGGGGCGACAGCGTGCCGCCGCGGCGAAGCTTGAACGCTGCGAACCAGGACGTCAGCAACATCAGCATGCCGACGCCAACCATCACCCGGAATGCCCAGAACACCGGCGCAACGGGCGGATGTTTTCCTTCGAACTGGTCAAGCCCGCGAATCTCGCCTTCGCTGTCGTGGGTCAGGATGAGGCTGCCAAGCTTGGGGATGCCGATGGCGGCATCGTTGCGTTTCATGGCCTCATTGGGCAGCGCGAACAACAACAGCGGCGCGCCCTTCTCGGTATTCCAGATACCTTCAATTGCCGCAATCTTCGCCGGCTGGTGTTCCAGCGTATTGAGTCCGTGCAAGTCGCCGATGAAGATCTGCAGCGGTATCAGCGTGGCCGCAACGACGACGCCTGCGCGAAGCGCAGCGAGCACGGCCGGCGCGCGATCACCACGCAGCCATTGATAGGCGGAAATTCCTGCGACCAGGAAGGACGTGGTCAGCCCCGAAGCAATCAGCATGTGCGTAAGGCGATAGGGAAGCGAGGGATTGAAGATCACCGCCAGCCAGCTGGTGACATGCGCTTGCCCGTCGATCATCACGAACCC